>CAZIGS010000072.1:0-6472 GCA_964538645.1 uncultured Rickettsiaceae bacterium | reverse complement strand
CCTTAATTTTAGGAGCAAACACTGCATTATCTATAAGAGCCCAGGCTTCATCTAACACTATCATCGTTTGATAACCATCTAATGAAAGATTAATACGGTGGAATATATATAGCAACACAGGTCCTAAACTAATTGGGTCTTTAAGCAGTTCTGCCATTTCAAATCCAAAAATTCTAGACTTGCCTAAATCAATTTTATCAACTGGATTATCAAAAATTTTCGCATGTGAGCCACGACTATGCCACATTGCTATACGTCCCGCCAAAGTTCCAGGTCCATCAATCCCCAAAAATGGAACTATATTGCTTAATTTTCTATCTTTTTTCTCAAGCTTATAATTACCTTCAATTGCTAATGATAGGGCTTTTAAATCTTCCGCAGAGAGATTCTCTCCATTAACAGTCACAAGCAATTTTAACAGCTCAAGCAAAAACGTTTTATTCTCACTAGACTCCTCAAGCTGGAATGGATTAAATCCACAATCCCCTCCTGGATCTATTACTGTATAAACACCACCTAAAGCTCTTATAAAAATCTCTGCACCACGATCCTTATCAAAGAAATACATGCGTGGTTTAAATTTTTGAGCCTGAGCGCATAAAAAATTCATTAGAACTGTTTTACCAGCCCCAGTAGGACCTATAATAAGAGTATGTCCAACATCTCGCACATGGAAACTAAAATAATAAGGGGTCCCAGAAGTAGTATCTAGCACTGTAACAAATTCGCCCCAATGATTGCCAGACTCCTTACCACGTGGGTAATTATGCATAGAAGCAAAATCAGCTAAATTTAATGTATTTATAGTAGATTTACGTACTATATAATCTATATTGCCTGGTAACTGCCCCCAATAACTAGGCTCAAGATTTATCGTTTCTCTAACTGGCTGTATACCACAATTTGAAAGCTCTACTGAAGCCATAGAAAGTGTATTCTCAAGCTGTTTTAAATCATGGTCTATACATAGCATAGAAAAATGATGCTCCCCAAATCCTATTTCTCCACTCATCGCCATGTCTAACGCGTAAGAAATTTCACGTATTTGAGAAACAGCTTTATCTTCTGCTTGAATCATCCTATCTTGTTGCAATTGCATTTTACCAATAGCAACAGTACGATTCGCAAAAACAAAACTTTGAGTCATAACAAACTCATAAGGCGTTTGTAAAAATCTATCAAACATGCCAGCATAAGTAGATGGCCCATATTCTCTAATACTTATAATACCAGCATATCTATGGCCCTGCGGACCTCTAGCCTCAAGCAATTTAGAACCAAAAAACAACCTATGCGTTGGTATATATTGCCCTATATCTGTTCTTGGAACACGAACCGGTATAGAATGCCCGCAATTAATTAACGTTCCTAGAAATTCCAATATTTCACAATATTCTCCGTCTTCTTCTGATACTACCTCTAGGAGCCTTGCGCCGTAATCCTTAAATGTATTAAGCACTCTGCTAGACATTTCCTCGAGACTTTCAGACATTTCACGCATATCCGCTTCCCAAGAGGATTTATCAGAACCATGCCTCATTTTCTTATATAAATGTTCAAGTATAGCAGCTCCAGCAGTATCAGCTTTATATAATATACTTAGATATAGATCATTAAAGAAAGATTCTTTTTCTGCATATCTTCTAGCCCAACTATCATTTAGATAACGCATAAAATTTGCAGATCTTGTGCCTTTATCTATATCCCCACAATCGTCATCAACGTCTGTAATAGGTTTTCTATTTCTTATAGTATGAAAATAAAGCGTAATATTTCCTGATGCCATATTTTTAAACAGCAAATTACGCATATTTTTGCGTATATCCAAATCTTCATCATCTGCAGTTTCAAAAGAATATCCATCAAGCTTTACAACCTGTAGCAATTCATTTTTCTTAGTTAAAATAGTATTACGATCCCAATGGCATTTATATGGTATAAAATTATCCGTATGCATCTCTTTTTGTGCATAAGATTCCTTAGCTGTAGTCGTGTGGGAGTATTTTACCATATCGCTCCAAGGGCGCTATATATCGTAGGAATTTGACCCATAATATATCTTGTTAGAACATTTATTACATTTCGCAAATTTATTTGTATACAACTCCATAAAACGTGGCTCTTTAAAGCACAGTATATAGCCTATCCCATGTATTACAAAAGCAAGCATCAGTACCCCAAAGCTCGAGGTTTGGATAAATCCCACAACTGATACTATCATATTTAGCATCGCAAACTGTATACTTACGCCAAAAATTAAAGTAGGACGAGTCAACCCTACGAATAGCGGATCGGAAGAGAGATCTGAAGCCATGATTTTACCTGCGTATTTTTTTTCATTGTTAATCTTAGTAGAAAAATATATTAGTTAGGTATTGTTTTCCTTCAAATCAGATATATATCTAGAGTCATGATGTTTTAATGCTACATAAAGCTTTTAACAGAGCTTTAACCGCAGTGAAATATTAGAAAATTAGGGTATTCTTATTAAGACTGTCAGCAAAAAAAGGTTAAAAAATAAAAGGATGATGATACGCGTCATGGATACGAGCCTGAAAAGCGACACTGCAACCCTTTAGTTTCATTGAACGAAAGAGTTCGTCTTATCTTAAGAAAAAAGCTAAGATCCACTTTAGTATGGATTGATTCCTACGCCTCGGCCAGATGAAGAAGCTAAATTCTTTTCATTCCAGCGCAACAAAGTCCCCAAAGTGTAATCAAAACAGGAAGACCTTCGCTTTTAGTGGTGGATTAATCCTGGTTTGATGACACAAAAACGAATTGCCTTGTTGCCATTCGGGCACTTTAGTTCATAAAAATCTATAACTAAGTTAGCAAACTTGAACAGCAATAACAAAATATATTATAGGAGCAAAATACCCTAATCTACATCACATTCAGGACCGTAAAATTTAGAATCTAGGCCGAGTTCTGACGAACCTTCCGCCTCAGCACTACCATTGCTATCATCTGCTACAACAACATCACTAGAACTTCCCAGGAGTGCGGCGGCATCTGCAGGTGAATAAATTTTTACTAATTGCAACTTTCCAGGAGATCCTTTCTCACTGCGAGATTTTTCGACAGAATATATAAAAACACCCTCACCCCAATCTGCACGTCGCAATCCAGTATTTAGCGCGGCTTCTATATATTTTATAGCATCAGGAAACCCTGGGTTGACCTTCTTTACGGAGACTAAAGGGCTTTCAGGTGCAAGCAAAGCCACCTGAAGAGCAGATCTTAGCCCTGAATGATCCCTAAACAACCCCATTTCTTGGCACTCAATTGCATCCTTTACCCCTTTAGGAATAGATTTGAGAGACGCTCCTGACATTTTTTTCATATCTTCATCTTTTGGCTTTAAAGTTATCACATCTGTCGGATTCTGCCTCATAAAAACACCAAGATCTCCCCCCTTAAAAGAGGCAGGTATAGTTGTTACGTGAGTAGTGCCGTCAGGCATAATGCATTGAACTCTATGACCAGCAAAACAAACTCCGGAAACACTATCGTTAGTTACAGGTGTGAATGTAACATGTACTTTTGATTTTTCTCTTGGCATAATCAAATCTCTTTATTAGTTAAGTTATATTACTTAGTATAACTTATTTTTTAAATAATATCTACTAATTACGCGTAAGGTATTTTAGTAACTATATTGATTCTAGTTAAGAGTTTTACTTGTATTTTCTTTGCATAAAGCTTAAATCTTGACCTTCCCATTTTCACACAATAGAATGAATCAAATTCAATATATACCCTAGGAGGAAAATATGATTTTTTCAAAAGAAGCAGACCAAGTAAAAGCGCCTTTTATTCTACCAGAGTTACCGTATGGCAAAGATGATTTAGCACCGCATTTAACGCCCGAGACTTTCGATTACCACCATGGAAAACATCATAATGCTTATGTAGCTAATCTCAATAAACTGCTAGAAAATCATGAATTAGCTAGTAAAACTTTGGAAGAAATTATTTTAGCTTCAAGCGGCAAAGCTGATATGGCTGGGATTTTCAATAATGCAGCCCAGATATGGAATCATACATTCTTATGGCACTCCATGAAAAAAAATGGCGGCGGAAAACCTAGTGGAGAATTGCTCAAAAAAATAGAAGAAGATTTTGGAAGCTACGATGATTTCGTCACAAAATTTAAAGAAGCAGGAGCTACACAATTTGGGTCTGGCTGGGCTTGGCTTGTTTCAGACGGCACCAAATTAAAAATAGTCAAAACCGCTAATGCCCTAACACCTATCACAGATGGACTAAAACCCCTCATCACATGTGATGTATGGGAACATGCTTATTATATAGATTATCGCAATAAAAGACCTGATTATTTAGCAGCTTTCTTAGATCATCTTGTAAATTGGGATTTTGCCGAAGCTAATTTTACAAAATGGAGCTAAATCTTGGCGCATGAAGGTTACATACCAACGCTACTAATTGATGGCTATGGCTTTGTGTTCAGGGCATACCATGTGCAGCCCCCTTTATTATCACCAGCTGGAGAGCCTGTTGGTGCCTTATATGGTTTTACCTCAATGCTGCTGAAACTGATAAACGATTTTAGGCCTGTAAAATGTGCAGTAGTATTTGATGGAAAAGGAAAAAATTTCCGCCACGAGATTTTTCCTGAATATAAGGCACATCGCCCCCCAGTACCTGAAGATTTGATATCACAATTGCCATTAGTCAGACTTGCAGCTAAGGCATTGAATTTTCATATACTTGAACTAGATGGAGTTGAGGCAGACGATGTCATCGCAACCGTAGCAAAAAATATTGCGAAAAATGGGGAGAAAGTTGTAATAGTATCCTCAGATAAAGATCTAATGCAGCTGGTTGATGATAATATCATAATGTATGATCCTATTAAGACAAAATATATAGATTCTCCATCTGTATTTGAGAAATTCGGAGTTACTCCAGATAAGGTAAGAGACGTACTTGCATTAATGGGAGACAGCTCTGACAACATCCCTGGAGCACCTGGTATTGGACCAAAAAGCGCTGCTGAACTCATAGAGGAATTTAACTCGCTATCAAATCTTTTAACATCTACAGAAAAGATAAAACAAGAGCGCCGTAGACAAATTATAGAAACTCACATTGACCAAATAAATATGTCTTGGGAATTAGTTGGTCTAAAATATGATCTAGATATACCAAACCATAATAGTCTCGTATGGAACGCACCAGAAAGACATGTATTGTCAGAATTTATTGTAAAATACGGATTCAAGTCTTTAATATCCAGAGCAGAAAAATTATTTGGAATGGATTTAGAACATCAATCTCAAGAAGCTACAAAAAATGTAATAACAAAAGAAATTGGTGACAATGAATTGCTAAAAGAAATTCTAAAACAGGCAAAAAATAAAGGATTTCTTGCAGTATATATTGATGAACAAAAGAAACTTAATCTATCTATTGATGATAAATATCATTACATAATCACAGAAGGGCTAGATAAAAAACCATCTCAGACAGATCTTTTTTCTCTACGTCCACTTAAGCTTGATATAAATATTTTGTTTGAAATATTTGCTGATGCTTCAGTTAAAAAAATCACATTTGATTTTAAAAAACATATGCATTTTTTTGCTAGCATTACTGATATAAATAAATTTTGTGGATTCGAGGATTTAGCTTTAATGCATTATGCTACCACAGCAGGTGTGAATCAGCCTAATTTACAAGAATTTTGCACATTAAACCCTATTACAAATTTCATTTCTACTTATCACGAATATTTAACAATTCTGAAAGAAAATTCTGCTTTGTCTCTATATTATGACATAGACCTCCCTATATGTGAAATATTATACGATATGGAAGTTAGAGGAGTCAAAATTGACCAAGCTATGCTGGGTGGATTATCTAAAGATTTTGGTTTGGAGATAAAAAATCTAGAAGGAAAAATATTTGCGATTACTGGAAGTGAGTTCAATATAGGCTCGCCTAAACAGCTTGGCGAAATATTATTTGAAAAAATGCAACTCCCTGCAGGTAAAATATCTACAAAAAGCAAAACCTATTCTACAGGAGTAGAAGTGCTAGAAAGCCTTAGTGAAGCTGGTTTTGAAATTGCGGACTTGATACTCAGATGGAGAGCTCTTACTAAGCTAAAAAACACATATACTGACAGTCTTCCAAAGCAAATTAGACCTTCAACAGGTAGAGTGCATTCTAACTTTACACAAAATTTGACATCTACTAGCAGACTTAGCTCAACTGATCCAAATTTACAAAATATCCCTATCCGTTCTAAGGAAGGAGCAATGATTCGTAATGCATTCATTGCCGATAAAGATTCTGTATTGATTTCTGCAGATTATTCACAGATAGAGCTTAGACTTCTTAGTCATATTGCAGACGTGCCAGCATTAAGAGAAGCCTTTAACAAAGGATTAGACATACATTCAGCAACAGCTTCGGAAATTTTTCATGTGCCTATAAACGAATT
>CAZIGS010000071.1:0-6534 GCA_964538645.1 uncultured Rickettsiaceae bacterium | reverse complement strand
TCATTATTAGGTGTCATCCCGGCGAAAGCTCGGATCCAGACATAATACTGTATCCAAGATCAAGTCCAGGATGACACCCAGCGAGAAGAATATATCACATCTTTTCTGACTTAGAAAGAGTTGTTTGGAGTTTGGAGAGAAGAAAATATATTAGCCAAGATACAATTTAAAGTGATTGTAGAAACTGGATCTACAGACTATACAGATACTTTTCCATCTGAATTGATATAAAAGATGACAAGTAATTTACTTTGAAGTTTAGCAATAAATTCTAGAACTAAATTTCTAATTTATCTCTTCTAATATATTCTTAGAAGCCTTATATTGCAGTACTTTCCGTTCTTGTGGAGTTTGAGAAACATGTTTGAATGGAGAAACTACTTTGCGCTTAGTTACTTCAAGCGCACCAAAGCCTCTAATCTCTATTCTATTGCCCTTAGATAATTCTTCCGCAACATAGTCAAAAGATTTAAGCACTATTTCATATATATCCTGCTTAGGTAATTCAGGATAAAGTGTTTCTAATCTATCTATTAATTTTTGTCTTGTTGTCATTTTCTTGTCTCATTTTGTATTCCACGGTCATTCAGAGTAGAATAACAGAGCATCTGGAGACTTTCTTCAAACATCACTTCACCCTCAATGCCCTACTCTGCTCACGCTTCCAATCCTTATCCTTAATATCTTCGCGCTTATCGTATAATTTCTTGCCTTTAGCAATGCCAAGTTCAAGCTTCACTTTATTCTTTTCATTAAAATACATGGAAAGTGCTATAAGTGTATAGCCTTTCACCTTGATCTTTCCAACAATTTTCCTGATTTCTTTCTTATGTAATAATAATATACGAGGACGGCGTGTAAAATGATTAAACTGATTTGCCTTATCATATTCTTGAATATGGCAATTAAACAATGTAATTGCTCCACTGCTGTAATCAGCATGAGAATCTTCAATACTAGCTTTTCCTTCACGTAGCGATTTTACTTCACTACCCTTAAGGACTATACCGGCTTCAAATTTTTCTTCTATGAAATAGTTGAATGTAGCTTGTCTATTACGCGCTATTATTTTTATCGGTGGCATCATTCCTCCGATACTTCTATTTCCTCATCGTCCGCATCATCATTTTCATCACCTTCATCTGCAATCAAAGCAACTGATACTACTTTTTCATGCTCTTCAGTTTTGAACAGAATAACACCAGCTGTACTACGTCCTGTAGTTCTGACAGAATCCAATCTACAACGTATTAACTTACCAGTATTTGTAATCAACATCAGCTCATCACTTTTTGTAACAGGTAAGGAAGCAACTACATCGCCTATTTTATCAGAAATTGCCATATTCACAACACCACTTCCTCCACGATTTGTAATTCTATATTCATAAGCAGATGTGCGTTTTCCAAATCCGTTTTCTGAAATAGATAGTATAAACTCCTCATTTTCAAGCATGTTTATGAATTTTTCTTTAGACAAACCTTCTGGCACTGGATAGTTATTTTTATCTTCTATACCAGCTGCAAGTCTTATTCTATCTTCTGTTGCAACAGATAAATAAGCCTCACGCTCAGACATGTTTGATTCTATGCCTTTTAGCACAGTCATAGAAATTACTATATCATCCTCTTGTAAACGAGCCCCCCTGACACCGTCAGATGTACGACTCTTAAATACTCTTACAGCATCTACAGGGAATCTAATAGCTTTACCTTTCTTCGTAGCAAGCAATATATGATCTAATTCCTCGCAAACTCTTACATCCACTAATTTATCCCCTTCGTCCAACCTGATAGCTATTTTACCATTTGATTGGATTTTCTTGAAATCAGACATATCATTACGCCTAATATTCCCTTTTGAGGTAGCAAACATAATATTTAGCTTATTCCATTCTTCTTGATCCTCAGGTAGTGGCATAATATTAGTAATAGTCTCACCAGGACCTAGTGGTAATAGATTTATCATTGGACGCCCTTTGCTTTGAGGGTTTCCTAATGGCAATTTGTAAAGCTTAAGACTATATACTTGACCAATATTTGAGAAGAATAACATAGGGGTATGTGTACTACCTACAAAGACCTGTGTTGTAATATCTTCATCATTCATAGACAATCCAGAACGTCCTTTTCCACCACGTTTTTGAGTTCTATAAGTTACCAAAGGAACACGTTTAATATACCCACCGTGAGTTACAGTAACAACCATATCCTCCCGCGGTATCAAATCTTCTATATCTTGTTCAAACTCACCTTCCAATATTTCTGTAAGACGTGGGGTCGCAAAAGCTTCTCTAACTGTTTGTAATTCTTCTTTGACAATACGAAGCAAATGTTCACGTGAGCCCAGAATAGATAAATAATCTTTGATTTCCTCTGCAAGACCGGCTAAATCTTCCTCGATTTTGCCTTTTTCCATAGCAGTAAGACGTTGTAAACGCATTTCTAGAATTGCTTTAGCTTGAATCTCACTAAAATAGCATAAATTATCTTGACCTATTGTAGCTTTATCATCCACCAATTTCATTAAAGGTAAAATATCACCAGCATTCCATCCTCTAGACATAAGATTTTCTTTTGCTTCTACTGGATCTTTTGCAGCTCTTATGATTTTTATAACCTCATCAATATTGCTAACTGCAATGCGAAGTCCTAGCAAAATATGAGCTCTATCACGCGCTTTATTTAGCAAGTAAATAGTACGTTTAGTTACAACTTCTTCACGGAAAATAACAAAAGCAGCAATTACCTCTTTCAAATTCATGACTTTAGGCAAACCACCATCTAAAGCTAACATGATTACACCAAAGCTAGTTTGAAGAACTGTGTAGCTATAAAGCTGATTTAATATAACTTCAGCGACCGCATCTCTTTTTACTTCCATGACAACGCGCATACCGCCCCTATCGGATTCGTCACGTAAATCTGTGATACCCTCGATTTTTTTCTCACGAACAAGTTCAGCAATTTTCTCAACCAATTTTGCCTTATTTACCATATATGGCAGTTCAGTAATGATAATCTGTTCTTTACCACCATTAGTTTCTTCGATATGAGCCCTACCTCTGATAATTATAGAACCTCGGCCTGTAGTATAAGCTGATCTAATGCCACCTTTACCAAGTATCATAGCACCTGTAGGGAAATCCGGCCCCTGAACTATGTTGGATAACTCTTCTATATCTATATCAAAATTATCGATATAAGCACAGCAGGCATCTATAACTTCCCCAAGATTATGAGGTGGAATATTTGTCGCCATACCTACAGCAATACCGCCAGTACCATTTACAAGTAAATTTGGGAACGCAGCTGGAAGAACGCTAGGCTCAAATTCAGATCCATCATAATTTTCCTGGAAACGCACAGTATCTTTGTCAATATCTTCCAAAAGCGTATGAGCAACCTTAGCCAAACGTGACTCTGTATAACGCATAGAAGCAGGAGAGTCGCCATCAACCGAACCAAAGTTACCTTGGCCATCTATTAGCGGAACCCTAAGCGAGAAATTCTGTCCCATACGAACTAGAGAGTCATATATTGCAGCATCACTATGAGGGTGGTATTTACCTATCACGTCACCGACAATCCTCGCAGATTTACGATGAGGTTTTGTAGATACATACCCAGATTCATGCATAGCATACAAGATACGCCTATGAACTGGCTTCAGACCATCTCGTACATCAGGAATCGCCCTGCTTACAATTACACTCATCGCATAATCGAGGTAAGAACGCTTCATTTCATCTGCAATATTAATAGGTATTAGTTCTGTAAGATTTTCTTCTGACACGCTAGTATTTCTCTTGTTTGTTTTTTCGGAAAAACATTAGCTGAAAAATAGGAAGATTGCAAGCGTTTGTCATAATAGCCTCCATCTAGGATCTCGAACTATTACAACTAGGCAACATGGATATATAAGAATCGACAAAGAAAGAAAGCTTTGACATTATCAGCTAACAATTTCTCATTATTATAAATAAATCCTTGATATTTATTTACCAATATAGTATTTTAGCCTTCTAATTTTAAAGAATAGAGGGTTTTATGTCACTAGGTATTAATATATTTCAACGTATCGCCAGAGCAAATAGCGGCACTATAGAAGAAGCCTTAGAGTATATTAATCCAGACACTGCGAGAAATATAGATGAATCAGGCAGGACCCTTCTTATGTTAGCAGCTCAACATCCCGACCATGATATTGGTTACAGAGCAGCAGAAAAACTCTTGCAAAATGGGGTGGATATCAATCTGTGTGACTCAAAAGGTAAGAATGCTCTTTTTTACGCTCTATTAAGAAGGAATTCGGACGTAATAGATTTATTGGTTAATGAACATATAGATATTGAACGCACTGACAATGATGGTATTAATTGTATAGGCTTAGCAGTAAGACTTGCAAATGCAGATCCGACTCAAAAAAATCTCTATGTAGATATTATTCAATCACTATTTTCAGCTGGTGGAGAAATTGATATTGAGGATCTAGAAGCATATCCAGATCTATATATAAATACATTGTCTGAAAATCAAGCATTATCACAATTAGTAAGTGATTTACTATCAATAGGCATGGAATCCGGCATGGAATCCGGCATGGAATCCGACATGGAATTCGGCATGGAATCCGGCAATGATTCAGCCAGCGACACAGAAGAGCATGACTTAACAATCACCGGCCACCAATCTGATATGAGTGATGATTAGACAAGTATAATAATCGATCGTCAGAACAAGAAAAATTATTAATATTTGATGCGCATTGATCGTATAATGTTGACGAACGTTAATTTAATTTATATAATTCGACTATTATCAATACACTAAAGATTAATACAAAATGCTTGGATTATCAAAGTTACTTACTGTTGCAGCTACAAAAATTTTACCAAGATCATTTTGGGGCACTAAAAGAGATATTGCATTTAAAATGCACCATGATTTATCATCTATCAACTCACTTGAAGATCAGAAGTTTTTAGTAGATACCGCAATAGAGAGATCAGATGGTCATGTCACTCAAGTACTTCAAGATATAATAGATTTTAATGGATTGAACAATAAGGGTCTATTGATAGATCATATTTTGTCACAAACTACCAATAGAGATGTGGCTATAAATAATATTTTATTGCCGTATTACGCAGAAAATAAAAACCATGAAGAATTTCTAAAAAGCTTTGACGGCGCAGATTTGAGAGCAATAAATCAAGAAATAAAAAATTTCTTGGTAGAATATTGCATCCAGATTGACGCTATAGATCAGGCTAAAAGTCTAGTTGCTGCTGGGGCAATTATTTCTAGCGAAACTCTACAAAGCCTACTTAAAGATAACTTACCTTTATTAAAGGAATTACTTACCTCTGGAGTTACAGTTATTAATAGAGATTCTGACTTCATCTCTAAATTAATCGTTACTTTGCTATCAAAGGATGAAATAGATCTAACAAAGACGATTTGCGCCTCTTTTGTTAATAAGGCAAAAATAGTCCCTCCTTTAGCCAATTTATTACTCGATGCAATCGAAAAAAGGAATTATGATTTCGTTAAAAAAGTGAGAGAAGTTGTAAGAGAAGATATTTTTATAGACGCTATAAATTATCAATATTGGCTTTGTGATAATAACACTGGTTTACATATCATGTTGAACAGGTCTAATATAGAAGCTGCTATTGATTTTCTTAATTATGGCGCAAATCCTAATATAGGAAATAAGTATAAAATCTACCCGATTCATTTAGCTACAAAAAGTCAAATTATTTATCAAGGTGATAAAGGACTTGATGTTCTACTATTAATCCTAAAAAAAGGCGCGGATCCAACTGTAAAAAATGCGGATGGAAAATCCGCTCAAGATTATTGTAGTCAAGATGATTCTAGTTATAATGACATAAGCAGATATATAACCAAATTGCTACAGATATTTACTCCTACTGACGGCTTCCCATCTCTACTTCTTTTAGCCAAAAAGGCTGTTATAAAACACTATGGGATGGATCTATTGGATCCACTACTTAACCAGGAAGGAAGTTATGATGCAGATATTATCCTAAATTTACTTGCAGATCTTGGACGAAAAGAAGCAATTTCCATTTTAGAAAGACCTTTCGAGGAAGAAAATTTTATTGAATCGAAGGTAGAAGAAATAATGATGATTGGGAATACTAATGAAACCTGAGCGTGATGTAAGCAATAGCATGAAACTGCTTACAAACGTCATCCTCGTCCTCTTAGTCGTCATCCTGCCCCTTAGTCGTCATCCTCGTGCTTGACACGAGGACCCATTGACAATTTTCAACTCAAAAGAGCTAGCCTATATTAACAACTTACTAAAGGAAAACCATCACACAAAGCTTTTGCTTTAGCTTTTATAACTTCTTCTACAGAAGAATCGCCTTTTTGTAACGCATCAAGCACATCTGCTATCAAATCTGCAACTATTACAAATTCACGTTCTTTGAAGCCCCTTGTAGTACAAGCAGGACTACCAAGCCTTACTCCGGATGTAATGAATGGAGACGCAGAATCA
>CAZIGS010000070.1:0-6628 GCA_964538645.1 uncultured Rickettsiaceae bacterium | reverse complement strand
TATTGCTTCTAATGAGTTTAACAATATTTCAAATCTCAAGCTTAGTAATGCTAGGAAATGTTGTACATAGCTATTTCAGACGCAATACCAACATGTTAATAGCGCTAATTACGCCTCTTATGATACCTACTATTATTATCGGTGCAATTGGCATAGAGGCATTAAATTTCGACTTCATAATGATATTATTGGGAATAGATATTGTTGTAATACCGATAATATTTTTCCTGTCTTCTTATTTGCTAAGGAATTTGTATGAATTTTGAGGATGACGTGTTTGTTGCATATCCCTCATTTTTACTGTATTATAGCGCTTTAAAATACCAAAAATAATATGACCACAGATATATCTCTTATAAGAAATTTTGCTATTATTGCGCATATTGACCATGGGAAATCTACCCTTGCTGATCGTTTGATAGAATTTTGCGGCGCCATCGAAAAGCGGAAAATGAAAGAGCAGCTGCTTGATTCCATGGATATAGAAAGAGAGCGCGGCATAACTATTAAGGCTCAAACTGTAAGACTTCGCTATAGAGCAAAAAATGGTAAAACATACCAGCTAAATTTGATTGATACTCCAGGTCATGTGGATTTTGCATATGAGGTTAGTAGGTCTTTAGCGGCATGTGAAGGGTCACTTCTTGTTGTGGACGCAAGCCAAGGCGTAGAAGCTCAAACTCTAGCTAATGTTTATCAGGCTTTGGATAATAATCATGAAATAGTGCCTGTATTAAACAAAATAGATCTAGGAGCTGCAGAGCCAGATAGGGTCAAGCAGCAAATTGAAGATGTGATAGGCTTAGATGCTTCAGATGCCCTGATGATTTCTGCTAAATCAGGGATAGGAATCGAAGAAACATTAGAGGCCATAGTAACAAGACTACCATGCCCAAAAGGAGATCCAAATGGGCCTTTAAAGGCATTGTTAGTAGATAGCTGGTACGATGCATACCTAGGAGTAATTATTCTTGTACGCGTTATTGACGGTTACCTAAAAAAAGGCATGAAAATCAAAATGATGGCTGCTAATGCACTACATTCTGTCGACAATGTAGGATTCTTCACTCCAGAAAAAAACATGGTTGAAGCACTAGGTCCGGGAGAAGTCGGATTTTTTACCGCATCAATAAAGCAAGTGGCAGATTGCAAAGTGGGGGACACTATTACAGATGATAAAAATCCTTGTAGCGTTATGTTGCCAGGCTTTAAGCCGAATTTACCAGTAGTATTCTGTGGATTATATCCAGCAGACGCCTCTCAGTTTGAATATCTCAAAGATTCTCTCGCTAAACTGAGATTAAACGATGCTAGTTTTGAATTTGAAGCTGAGACTTCTACAGCTTTAGGGTTTGGATTTCGTTGCGGGTTCTTAGGTCTTTTGCATTTAGAAATTATACAAGAAAGACTAGAGCGCGAGTTTGATCTGGATATGATCACAACAGCACCTAGTGTAATATACAAAGTAACTATGAATAAAGGAGATGTATTAGAAGTACATAATCCTGCAGATCTACCAGAAACACAGTATATAGCAACTATGGAAGAGCCATGGGTTAAAGCAACAATTTTTGTACCAGACGAATATTTGGGGTCAATATTGTCATTATGTACTGATAAACGTGGTGTACAGTTAGATCTAACATATGTTGGGAATCGCGCAATGGTAGTATATAGATTGCCACTTAACGAAATAGTATTTGATTTCTATGATAGGCTAAAATCATGCTCCAAAGGCTACGCCAGCTTTGACTGGCATGCTGACGGCTATGAATTAAGCGATTTAGTTAAACTAACAATATTAGTAAATAGTGAAATAGTAGATGCTTTGTCAATAATAGTACATAAATCCAGGGCAGAATTCAGAGGTAGGGAGCTATGCTCCAGGCTTAAGGATTTAATTCCAAGACAAATGTTTCAAATAGCAATTCAAGCTGCTATTGGTGGAAGAATTATAGCTAGAGAAACTGTAAAAGCATTAAGAAAAGATGTGCTAGCAAAATGCTACGGCGGTGACGTGTCGCGCAAAAGAAAACTGCTGGATAAACAGAAAGCTGGTAAAAAGAAAATGCGCAATATCGGAAATGTTGAGATACCTCAATCAGCCTTTATTGCAGCACTAAAATTAGGCAATGATGAGTAATCGTCATTGCGAGAAGCTTGAAAAGCGACGAAGCAATCCATACCACATGTAATCAAAAATGGATTGCCGCGTCGTGCTATGCACTCCTCGCAATGACGCCTCGAAGGAAAATATATGAATAAATTTGAAAAATTTATAGAATTGCTCCAAAAACATAAAATTAGCACAAAAGCTATATATTTTCTTATAATTGCCGCTCTCTTTTCTTCAGCTCTCACATATTATGCAATCACTGACGAAAAACAAATAATTGGGCCAGATCCATCTGCAATTATAAAATTAGTTTTGATAGATCTAATAATTTTATTAACTCTTGTAGTATTGATCATACGTAAAATATTCAAAAATCTAGTATATAAAGTTAATGACCAAGCGGGTGGTCGGCTTAGAAATCGTATCATAGTAATGTTCTCATTGGTAGCTGCAATACCAACTATTATAATCTCGATCTTCTCGGCTTACTTCTTTAATTTCGGACTACAATCCTGGTTTAATCAAAGGCTAGAGAATATGCTGCACTATTCTGTAAGTCTATCGGATTCTTATATTGCTGAATATTCAATACAGATGAAGCGTACAGCTATATCCGTGGCCGAAGATTTGGGTGATATGTATTATGACCTTGTTCACACCCCTAATTTATTCAACAAAGTACTTAACGCGCAAGCTGAGATACGCTCCTTAGATGAAGCGATAGTATTTCAAAGAGGTAGTAAAACTCTACTTGCACAAACTTCTATGAGTTTTTCATTGGCTTTCTTAAATATCCCTGGGCATGTTTTATCTTTAGCGGATCAAGGAGAAGTAGTACAAATAAAATCTGATCCTAGCAGAGTCAGGATGCTAATAAAACTGAAAGAATATAATGACACTTATCTGCTAATAGGCAGAATGATAGATCAAAAATTAGTAGATTATATCAATAAAATTGGTTACGCGGTAAAAGACTATGAAAAGCTGAATTCTAATCTGGCACTGTTACAAATACAGTTTTCTATAGCTTTTATTGCAGTTGCAATGCTGCTACTAGTTATTGCAATAGGTGGTGGGATGATTTTTGCTGGCCAAATAATAGGGCCTATACGTAGATTACTAATTGCCACTGAAAAATTGCAAGATGGAGACCTATCTGTACAAGTAGCAGAAGGTCATAAAGATGACGAGTTGTCTATATTATCTTCTGCATTTAACAAAATGGTGCAGCAGCTAGACAGGCAGCAAAAGGATCTTATGGTAGCCCAAAGAGCTCTTGCATGGTCTGATGTAGCTAGAATGGTTGCGCATGAGATAAAAAATCCTTTAACTCCTATTCAATTAGCTTCGAGTAGATTACAGCAAAAATTTGAACTCGAAGTTAGTGACAAGGAGTCGTTCAACAAATATATACAAACAATCCTGCGTCATACACGCGATATAGGGACAATATTAAATGAATTTGTGAATTTTGCCAAAATGCCATCCCCACACCTAATTAGAACAGACTTAGTGACATTGCTACGCGACCTGGTAGAATCCAGAAGCATGATCAATGATAAAAATACTTATAAATTTAATACCGATCTTAAATTTTTAGAATTTATATGCGACCCTACTCAAATACATCAGGTAATAATCAACTTACTTAAAAACTCGGAAGAATCAGTGGAAGACGCTAAAAAAGACGGGAATATTGAAGTCTCACTTTACAAAAATGAGGATAAGGTTATTATCGTGGTTATTGACAATGGAAGCGGCTTTCCACTAGATACTATAAATAAGGCTACAGAACCTTATTTTACTACTAGAATGAAAGGAACAGGGCTTGGACTAGCAATTGTACAAAAAATTGTTACTGACCATCGAGGCAATATTACCATTTCTAATTTACCTGGTGGTGGAGCTGAAGTAAAAATGACATTTGAGTATACATAATTAACAACCCTTAATAAAAACCTTAGTTTTTATTAAGAAAACGGGAAATTTTTAGAACTATTGAAAAAAAAATCATTTCTGTGTTGATTTATGTTTTTTTTAATATTAACTTAAATCTCACGGTGAAATTAAGAACCTTTTTATATATAGATAGGTTTTTAAGCTGGCATATATTTAATGGAATACAATTTAAATTTAAGGAGTTGCATAGATGTTACTCGATGTACTAGTAGTAGATGATGAAGCCGATATAAGAGATATGGTTTCAGACATATTGAGGGAAGAAGGCTTTTCGACAAGGACAGCAGCGAATTCTGCCCAGGTTTTTGATTCAATAGCAGATAAGGTACCCTCTGCAATAGTTCTCGATATATGGTTACAAGGAAGCGATCTAGACGGATTGGGAATTCTTGAGATAATAAAAAAACGCTATCCATTAATGCCAGTAGTAGTAATTAGTGGTCATGGTACCATTGAAACTGCGGTAAGTGCAATTAAGATAGGCGCTTATGATTATATAGAAAAACCATTCACTCATGAAAAATTACTGATAGTTTTAAAAAGAGCGTGCGAAGCTTCTAGATTAAAACGCGAAAATATAGATCTAAAATCGAAGGTGGTTGATAGATCTGAGCTGATTGGGAACTCTACTGCCATAATAAAACTCAAGGGAGAAATAGAGAAAGTAGCCCCTACTTCTGGCCGCGTAATGTTATATGGAGAACCTGGCACGGGCAAAGAATTAACTGCAAGATTGTTACATAAGAAATCTAAAAGAGCTAATGCACCTTTCATTGTGTTCACTCCAACAGGGATGTCTCAAGAGCGTATAAAGCAGGAGCTTTTTATAGAGCCTGAAAAACAAGATGTGAATGGTGTGTATATAAAGCGCACTAGCGTTTTAGAAGCAGCTAATAATGGAACTCTATACATAGATGAAGTAGCAGACCTTCCTATAAATGTCCAACAACAATTGCTAAAATTCCTTCAAGACCAAACATTTGAGCATCCTGGCACAGGTAAAACTGTAAAATTAGATGTGAGAATTATTTCCGCTACATCCAAAAATCTGCAAAATGAAATATCTTTGGGTAAATTTAGACAGGATTTGTTTTATAGACTAAATGTAGTACCTATGAAAATTCCTACTCTTGCAGATAGAAAAGAAGATATAGCTTTACTGATTAATTTCTTTGTTAAACAGCTAGCTAAGTTTTCCGGACTAAAAGAGCGTCAGTTTTCAGAAGATGCTATTGCAGCGCTTCAAGCATATAACTGGCCTGGTAATATAAGACAACTGAGAAATGTCATAGAATGGACATTAATAATGAATCCAATTGCAACAAATGATGGCGTGATTAAAGCAGAAATGCTGCCACCTGAAATTTTAAATAGTGGGGTAACAATCTATAAACCAGAAGCAAACTTAGACATGATGTCAATGCCTCTTCGTGAGGCTCGTGAAGTATTTGAGAGGCAATATTTGTCAGCTCAAATGAGTAGATTTAACAATAACATCTCTAAAACATCTGCTTTTGTTGGCATGGAAAGATCAGCGTTACATCGGAAATTAAAGTTATTAAATATTCATGCTACAAATGGTCGTAGATTAGAGGAATTTGAAGATGATGAGGTAGTAGATTATGCGTAACTTAACTATTTTTCAAAATACTAACGTTTTGCCTGCAGTGCTGAAGATATCATTAGGGGTTTTGGCTCTTTTTGCATCAGCGAATATTACTCTTCCTGTCAAACCAGTAGCTGTTACTCTCCATACATTGGTGGTGATGATAATAGGACTAACTTACTCTAGAAAAGAAGCCATTACGACCATTACATCTTACATAACTTTTGGTATATTGGGTATGCCAATGTTTGGTAATTTAAATGGTGGTCTCTTATACTTAATGGGCCCTGTAGGTGGTTATTATCTAGGAATGGTTCTAGCTTGTTATGCTATGCCATATTTGAAGGAAAAGTTCAATATTGCCAATCTATTTAATTGCATAATAGGGCAAGTATTAATTTACACTCCGGGAGTATTATGGCTTTCAACTTTCATAGGTTTAGAAGCTTCTATATACAAAGGATTCTTAGTTTATATTCCATCTGGCATAGTAAAAATTATCCTTCTTTTATCAATACTGAAGGTTATAAAGAAATCATAGCATGTATAGATTCCTATTAAGTTGTATAGTATTACTGTTTATCAATGGGTGCAGCGACAAACCGTCTGCATCCACTCAAGTTGCAACAAAACTTAAAGAATATGTGGCCTCACAAAGAGTAGGAGACGAAACATCTTTAATCAACATAAAGAAAATATTCGGAACAAATTTACGTGGACTTAAGTTGATTGATTTTGATCTATCTGGAGTAGATTTTACAGATATGGATCTGAGCGGCAGTGAAATGATACGCGTTAATTTCTCAAAATCTAAATTCCATAATTCCAATTTACGCGGTGCAGTGATGCAAGAAAGTATTTTCTCTGGCGCCAAATTAGACTGGGTTTATGCTCAAGATGTGGATATGCAGGCATCTGTTTTTTCTAAAGCAAATATTAGCTATTCT
>CAZIGS010000069.1:0-6666 GCA_964538645.1 uncultured Rickettsiaceae bacterium | reverse complement strand
ATCACTAAACTCATATTCCATTATTATAGAATCAGCTGCTTTTCCAAACTGAGAATCTCCAAATGAGTAAATCTTATCAATACCAAGATTTTCCGCTTTTGCGCAGCAATAATCATAATATTCACTATCCCTATTAAATACTGCTATGCCACCTGGGGTCATAGATTCCAAAACCTCTAATTTAGCATCCGCTATTTCATTCAACGAAGCAAAATTACCTATATGAACTGGCAAAATATTATTTATTAAAGCAATATTTGGAGCAATATATGGTATCATTTCTCTAATCTCACCAGTATGATTCATTCCAACTTCAAATATTGCGTATTTAATATCATCAGCCATAGAAGCTAAATCTAGAGAAATACCCAATATATTATTGAAACTACCACGGCTAGCAAAGCTTTTTCCAAAATGCGAAAGAGTATAAAACAAACCCTCTTTCGTAGAAGTTTTCCCAGCGCTACCAGTAACAGCTATAAAAACTGCTTTTGAATGTTCACGCTTATATTTTGCCATTAACCTAAGAGCTACCATAGTATCTTTAACCATGGCTGTTTTATCTTCTGGCACCCCTTCTATCTTACGTTCCAATATAATACATGACGCTCCTCTATTCATAGCATCTAAAACATAGTCGTGACCATTTCCATTAGAGCCCTGAAGAGCTATAAAAACATCGCCAGGTTTGACATCTTGTGAATTAAATTGCAGTATATTACCATTCGTAAAAGCCTTGCCTACACTCACTCCTAACGCTTCTGATAATGATTTATTTGTCCATATGCTCATGTTTTTTCCTTATCTGTAATCGTCATTGCGAGGAGTAGCAAAGCTACGACGCGGCAATCCATACATATTTAACGTAATTACAATATGTACGATTCTTTCAAAGAATCATATTGTGGATCACCACCTCGCTTCGCTCCTCGTGATGACGTTCATATCTAAATATACTTCTTTACTTCCTCTATATCATCAAAATGAATCTTATCATTCCCTATAATTTGGTAATCTTCATGCCCCTTACCCGCTATAAGCAATATATCACCTGAACCCATAAGACCTACTCCATAGGATATCGCTTCACCTCTAGAACCAATTTCTATAGCATTTGGACATCCTTCCATAATTTGTCTACGTATCGAAGCAGGCTCTTCCATTCTAGGATTATCATCTGTAACTATTACAACATCAGCTATTCTAGAAGCTATTTCACCCATAATTTTACGTTTCGCAGTATCTCTATTACCACCACATCCAAATACTACAACTAATCTACCTTTACATAGAGTCTTTAATTCTGACAAAGAACTTTCTAATGCATTAGGCTTATGGGCATAATCTACAAAAACATGGTAACCATACCCTTTTCTAGTGACTCTCTCTAATCTTCCACAAACAGCTTTTACAGTATGTAAATGAACCAAACTATCCTTTATATCTATACCTATTTTAGATAAAGCCGCTAAAGTCATAACAATATTAGTAGCCTGAAAACTTCCAACAATATCGAGATCAGCACTAACAATTCTACTACCATCTACTACAAATTCTATGCTTTGTCCGTCTAATGTTGACTGCACCTTAGTAATAGCAAAATTCCCGCTACTGCCTACTGTAACTAATCTTCCAGACTTTGCAGTAATACCTGCTTTTGCTAAAAAATCTGTTATTTGAGAATCGTTCATTAACTCATCAAAAATTATAGCAGTACCATTTGAAACAAGATTTGCTGCAAATAATTTGAGCTTTGCTTTTTTATATTCTTCCATTGTTCCATGATAATCCAAATGATCCTGTGAGAAATTGGTAAATATTGCTATTTCTACTGGTATAGAACCTATACGCATTTGATCGATACCATGACTCGATGCTTCAAAAGCCACATAATCTACTCCGGCTTTTGCTAGCAAATGCAATATTTTATGCATTGTGATTACATCAGGAGTAGTAAGGTCTAATGATATTTGTTCCTTTATCATTTTTTCAATATTAACATCACTACAAAAAACCCCCATAGTACCTATACTTGCAGCTTTTATACCTAGTGAACTACAAATTTGACGAAAATAATCTACTATTGAGCTTTTACCATTTGTACCAGTTACTGCAACGATATATTTAGGTTTTTCTGGGTAAAAAAAGCTCGCGGCTTGACCAAGAGCTACTCTTACATCATCTACAAGGATATTTTCTACTGTATCTGGAAGATTTGGTATAGGATCTTTGGATACAACAAATGCGGCACCTTGCTTTAATGCATGCTGCATATATTGCTCTACATAATCTGTAACAAAAAACATTCCTCCATGTACTACAGACCCAGAATGAAATGCTATGTCTTTTATAGATTTTGCCTTTAAAACATCTACAATATTATGTTTCTGCGTCAATCTCGTACTCCACATCAAGTTGTTCTTTGATAGCTATATCATTTTCATCATAAGGTGAAAGACCTTTCAAGGCCACTATACGTTCTATTATATTTTTAGTCAGCGGAGCCGCATTCCAACCAGCTAGAGCAAAGCCAAAAGTTTCTTTCGTAGCTTGTGGCTGATCTAACATCACATAAACAAGATATTTGGGATCATGCGCAGGAGTGATAGCAACAAATGATGCCATCCTAGAATTATGGTCATAATGGCGGCCTTTACGCTTTTCCGCAGTACCCGTTTTTCCACCAACAACATACCCTTCTACTGCGGCTTTACGACCCGTACCTTTAGCCACAACCAAACGCAAAAGCCTCTTCATATCTTCGGATGTAGAATCCTTCAAAACTTTTGTCCCTACAGGAGCTTCATCACGTTTTACGAAATGTGTAGGATATATATATCCCCCATTTACTATTGCACTAGTGATACTTGCAAAATGAAGTGGTGTCATTGCAAAACCATATCCATATGACATAACAGATAAGTCTAAATCAGTCCATTTTCTCGAATGAGGTACTATAGGATGTCCACGCTCTGGAATATCTATATCAAGCTTGTCAAACAAACCGAATTTTTCCAAATATTTTTTATATTCATCTTGACCTACTTCTAAAATCATTTGAGCCATACCAATATTTGAGGAATGTAGAAATATTTCTGGTACAGTATGATAACCTTTTGATGGATGAGTATCCTTCACGTTAAAATTTGCCACTCGCAAAGATGTAATGTCATAAGCATCACTCATTGTGACCTTCTCTGAATCAAGACTTATAGCAACATTGATAGTTTTAATCCCAGACCCCATTTCATACACACCTAAACTATAGCGGTTAAATAGCTGATCCGCTGTAGCGCTAGTAGGATTATGTGGATTAAAATCCGGTTTTGATACACATGCTAACACTTCTCCTGTATTAGGATCTACGACAATAGCAAAGCCTGCCAAAGCCCTAAAATGCTGTATACTATAATCCAATTCCTCATTAACTATAGCTTGAATACGAGCATCTATTGTAAGCTTTAATGGCTCTTGTTGATTTGGATCAGATAAATATTTATCATAGCTTTTTTCTAAACCTGCTAGACCTTCATTGTCCCTACCAACATAGCCTATTAAATGAGACAATAAATTGCCATATGTATAAACTCGCTTTTCTTCTTCTTCAAAATATATGCCAGGAATTCCCAAATTATGTACTAATTGTTTTTCATGTATAGTCAAATCACGTTTCAACCACATAAAGCTCTTGTCACTTTTAAATTCTGATAATAGTTTTTTTTTATCAAGAGATGGAAGAATTTTGGATAATTTTTCCGCAGCGTCAACTTGGTCTAATATTTGTTTTGGATTTGCGAATAATGATGCTCCTGGAAGATTTATTGCTAATAACAATCCGTTACGATCAACAATCTCTCCACGATGCACCTCAGCTCTAGCAAAATGAATACTCTCTTCCGACTTAGACAATGCAACTGTAATTAATTTATATCCGATAGATAAAAAACATAGAGATATAATAGCAATCACAAAAATCAGACGAGAGGCTATGGATTTTTGGCAATCACTCCATGAAGAAAGGAAATACACTATAGAATAAAAAGAACCCATATTCGAGGGTTCTTTATTATCGTTCTGTTTCCAATCAAACTTCATTTTTTTCCTATTGTCATGAACGAGCCTAATTACCTCACAACTGCTCTATTAAGCGAAGCGTGCTTAATATATTTTGCTTTTAACGGAGACTGTTTGTAACGCCAATTTACAGTGCCTCTAGCTAATTTAATGTTCCTATTATTAGATTGTATAACAGCTATTTCTTTACTTACATTCTGAATACCTTGATCTTGTGCTTTTAAAGGATCCCGAACCATACGATCTGGTGTTAGATTATTAAGCACCAAATATTGCTTTGATAATTTACTCAGTCTAGATGGGGAAGTAAGATGACAAAATTCAGCTTTAAGCAAATTGATATTATCTTTTTCATTTTTAATTTGTTTTGTTATAGTCTTTTTCTCAAAATTTAAAATTTCAACTTCACGCTTCATAGCAAATACAAAATAACCTGCAAGCACTATTGTCAGAATACCTATAGAGATGCTTTTATACATAACAACCCTCCAGCCTTATAGCAGCTCTCAATTTCGCTGATCTCGAACGAGGATTGTCTTTTACTTCTTCGTCAGATGGTACAAGTGGTTTTTTATATAGTAATTTATATAAAGCCCCTGACTCTTGAGGTTCACGTGAATATTTTGACCTGGCTACTTTTTTTGCAGTGCTTCTTGTAAGATATTGTTTTACAATTCGATCTTCTAATGAGTGAAAAGTCACTATTACTAGTCTACCGCCATCTGATAATAATGAAGCTGCTTTTTCTAAAAATCTTTCCAAAGCGTCAAGTTCTCCATTCACAAATATACGAATTGCTTGAAAAGTTTTTGTAGCTAAATCTATTTTCCCCGGAGCCCTGCCAATCGCTCTTCTTACTATACTAGCCAACTCAAAGGTTGTATTGATAGGCTTCTCAGCTCTTGAATATACTATAGATCTTGCGATTTTGCGTGAAGCAGGTTCGTCCCCATATTCGTAAATTACTCTAGCTAATTCTTCCTCTTTTGCATTATTTACGAAGTCTTTTGCACTAAGCCCATCACTTCCCATACGCATATCAAGGTCACCATCACGCATAAAGGAAAAACCCCTCTCTGCTGTATCTAATTGCATTGACGACACGCCTAAATCTAAAACTATCCCATTAACACGAAACTGATTAGCATCAAGATCTGCGAAATTGATATTTATAAACTCAAAATTTTCGCCATATTCAGATGATAGTTTTTCTACAAATTTAGACACTGAAGGATCTCTATCTACTCCTATTAACTTAGCACCTTTTGCTAAAATAGCCTGCGCATAACCACCAGCACCAAAAGTACAATCCAAATGAATTTCTCCTGCTTTGGGAGAGAGAGCTTCTATTACTTCTTTAAGCATTACAGGAGTATGTGACATTTTCAGACTCCTATATTTTTAAGTAAATGACGATTCGCTTTTGCAATATCACTAGCTTTAGACAGATAATTTTCGAAATTATCTGGATTCCATATTTCAAATACAAGACCCTTGCCCACAAAATATGCTTTATCTTCAAGCGATGCATAATCTGATAGAGATTTTGGCAGAATAATTCTTCCTTCACTATCGAAAGTTAAATGAACTGATTCTGCAAGAATAATAGTTTCAAAAGCATCTCTTTCTTCAGAATAAGGGTCTAAGGCTTGGATTATCTTGCTTAACTCCTCTAATCTTGCTACAGAACACGCTTCCAAACATTTATGTTTAATTGAAGGATAAACAATAACCCCAGGCTGGCCACCCAAAACCAAACGATAATTCGATGGCACAGAAACTCTAGCCTTCTTATCTATGTTGTTTAAATATTTTGACAAAAATATTTGCATTTCTATCCTGGGGTCTTAATGAATTATCTATTAATTCGTTTAACTATTTTTAATATAACATACCAATGGGGTAACATGGGATTTTTTGGGATTAGATGGAATATATTGGATGAATAATTGTGGGTCAAGTTGTATTTTTACAATATCATGGGTTTTTATGGATTTTTATTGATTAATAATTTACTAATAAAATCCAGGTTGCAATGATAGATACAAAAATTATAGTTAATGCGCGAGATCGTATTTTTGTATTAAGTTATTTAGTGGTTGTGAATAAAAATGTTATTGTAAAAAAACACAGCAGTCATTGCGAGCAGCCACAATAGAGCATTTGTGAATTGGTGTTGTGAAGCAATCCAGTGAGTTATTTATTGCTGAGCAATTCTAAAACAAATAAAGTTTTGCTACGCAACAAGCTCATCAACTGGATTGCTTCAGATAATTACTCCACATATGCTCTATAATTCTCCTCGCAATGACGGTACGATAATTATATACTCCATAATGATTCCAACACTTATAACCATATGCAAAGTAAAAATATCTCCCAACAAATAGCAGCTGATCCAAATCACTCAGTTTGGGTTTCTGCTTCTGCTGGAACAGGCAAAACAAAAGTCCTAACAGATAGAGTTCTACGTCTACTTCTTTCTGGCGTTGCTTTTGAAAAAATATTATGCCTTACTTTCACTAATAACGCCGCTAGTGAAATGACTAATCGCATTACTAATTCCCTGATGGAATGGGAGCGTAACCCAGA
>CAZIGS010000068.1:0-6800 GCA_964538645.1 uncultured Rickettsiaceae bacterium | reverse complement strand
TGTAAACCCATGGGATTCAATATAGCCTGCCAAAATTTTTAGCAAAGCATCATCCCCTAGAAATTTAGACTTAAGAATTTTTGTAAGCAGTATGGCACCCTTCATATCTACAGAAAGATTTGAAAGATTAGGTCTTTTTACTGCTCCAGCGATAATTAGTTTTTCTACCCCATGGACTTCAAAATATTTGAGTATTTTTCCAACTTTTCCGATATTAAAAATTTCTGAATTATATTCTGTAAAATCCTCAGCATTTGCGTAATTTTCTAGAGATACGATAAATATATCAGATCGATTTTTGTAATCTTTAGCTATCATAATTGGCAATAGCCCACTTCCTGCTATGATCCCAAGTTTTGTCATAACTCTAACAACTCCTTATCTGTCACCATCTTTTCTATTCCATCAATCATAGAGCGTAGCTTATATTTGCCAGCTGCTATTTCATCGCTACCAATAAGCACAGTGTGGCTTGCATTTGATTTATCAGCATTTTGCATTTTTTTAGCCAATTTTCCTTTATGTTCAATCAAAGCATATTTGCCTTTTTCGCGTAATTTATCTACTAACGTTACTGCATGTTCTAGATTTTCATCACCTATAGGTATTATTACAATAGGCTGAGCAAATTCTGTCTTAAACTCTTGCCTTAATAATGCTACACGCTCTATACCAAGTGCAAAACCTATAGCAGGTAGTTCTGATGGCCCACCCATAATTTTAGACAATCCGTCATAACGTCCACCACCACCTACTGCTGATTGTGCTCCTAATTTATCGGTAGTAAATTCAAAAGCTGTATGAGAGTAATAGTCTAAACCCCTTACTAGCCTTTCGTTTAGCTTATATTTTACATTTAAAATTTCTAGAAAATTTAGCAATTGATCAAAATATATCTTGGCTTCATCAGAATAATATTCAGTAATTATTGGAGCATCCACGCCTAATTTTTGATCCTGCTCATTTTTTGAATCCAATATTCGCATAGGATTTTTTTCTAAACGGTTTTTGCTATCTTCGGACAGGTCATTTTTATATTTGCTGAAATATTCATATAAAGCTTTTGCGTAATTTATTCTAGATTCAGAGCAGCCAAGTGAGTTGAGCTCTAAAGTAATATGTTCTGATATTCCAAGCTTTTCCATAAGGGTTTGGGCTAATTTTAGAGTCTCAGCATCTGAATAGGCTCCATATGCGCCAAGATATTCGAAATTTACCTGATGAAATTGTCTTTGTCTGCCTGCTTGAGGGCGGTCATATCGAAATACTGGTCCATACGAAAAATATTTAAGCGGCAATTGGTGGTGTAACCCATTAGAAATAAAAGCACGCATGACTCCAGCAGTAAATTCTGGCCTAAGAGTTATACTATCGTTGCTGCGATCTAGAAAACTATACATTTCCTTATTCACAACATCCGATGCTTCGCCAAGTGTTCTTGCAAATACAGAACTATACTCAACTATAGGCGTTGCGATAGTTTGATACCCATATAGCCCACCTAAAGCTTCCGCTATATTTATTATATTCGTATGTAGTTGATACTGGTCTGGAAGTAAATCCTTCATTCCACGTATAGGCTGTAATTTTTCTGACATAGTTTTACTCGTCATCCTAGTGCTTGACACTAGGATCCATTTTATAATTGTAGGTCCTCGGGTCTTCGCCCGAGGATGACGGGATCTGGATTTGAGGATTGATGTATAATATCAAGAAAAATTATAAGGGTCTATATCGATTTTAATATTATTGGATATTTTCTTGTCTAAGAAAGACAAAGCTGTGTTGATATAGAGCTGTAAATTTTGATTCTTTTTTGCAATGAATAAAATACGGTAGCGATATCTATTCTTCACTCTGGAAATAAGTGCTGCAACTGGCCCAAGTACGGTAATATCTTCTGATAATGGTGTAGATTTTATTATATCCATAGCTATTTTTTTTGCTTTAAATTCACTTTTATCTGATATAAGAATAGTTGCTATTTTTGTTATTGGCGGCATGTTAGCTTCTTTTCTAAGAGATAATTCATATTCGATAAATCCATTAAAATCATGAGCTTTAAGTAGTTTGATAATGTTACTATCAGGCTGAAAAGTTTGTAGATATATATTGCCTTGCGTTTCTTCTCGACCAGCTCTTCCCCCAAGTTGGTATAAGAGCTGAAAACTCTGTTCCAAAGCTCGCAAATTTCCGCTTGATGCAAAGCCTATATCAGTATCTATCACACCAATAGTGGTAAGTTTTGGAAAATGATATCCTTTGGTTATGATTTGTGTTCCGATTATAATATCTATTTTTCCATCTACTATATTGTTGATAATTTCATGAGCTTTTTTATTCGAATCCATTTCATCTTTTGTCATAAGCTGGATTCTAGCATCTGGAAAATATTCTGTTATTTCTTCGAAAATTCTTTCTACTCCTGGGCCGCAAGGGGACATAGAATCTTTGGAATTGCATTCTGGACAATCAAATATTGCTTTTGTATGAAAGCCACAATGATGGCATATAAGTTTATTTATCGTTTTATGAAACACCAAAGAAGAGCTACATGATTCACAGCAAGGTTTATAACCACATGTATCACACACTAAAAGCGGAGCGTATCCTTTGCGGTTTAAAAATACCATCACTTGCTGTTTTTTGGCCAGTGTATGTTTTATGGCGTCTTTTAGCTTTTCCGAAACAAATTTTGATTTTTCTTTTCTACCTCTCATATCAATTGGTATTATATTTGGAAGTTTTGCTTCTCCAAAGCGTGATTCGAGAGTTATATAGTTATATTTACCATTTTGAATGTTATAGAATGTTTCTAAAGAGGGTGTGGCAGATCCAAGAACAACTGGAATATGAGATAAATGTCCCCTAAGTACTGCCATATCTCGTGCATTATACAGGATATTATCATCTTGCTTATACGAAGTATCATGCTCTTCATCAACTATGATACAGCCCAAATTTTTATATGGTAAAAATAGTGCCGATCTGGCTCCAATAATGAGCTTTACTTCCCCCAATATAATGCTTCGTAAAATATGTCGCTTTTGTGAAGGAGTTACAGATGAGTTCCATATGACAGCCTTCGTATTAAAACGCTCTTCAAATCGTGAGATCATTTGCTTGCTTAGAGCAATTTCTGGCAGTAAAAATAAAGTCTGTTTATTCTCTAAAATATATTTATGCATAAGGTGGAAATATATTTAAGTTTTACCAGATCCTGTAACACCATGTAATACTGATACGCCTTGATTTTGTATTTTGGCTAGAGCTTCTTTTTGCAATTTAGACAAAGAATGCAAGTTTAAAGAATTAAATTCCTGAACTATATGTTTTACAGGTCCTGTAGCTAAATCTATTGGCAAAGCAAGTTTTACAATAGAACCTATTTCCGCCATATAATATTCTGCTGCTTTTTGGAAAAATATCATTGTAGCTTCATCTAAATATGTTTCCGGTTCAAATGCTTTTAGAATATGCTTTAGATTTTTGACATTACTCTCTATATTTATTGCAGATACTATACCTACTACATCTTCATCCCTAAAATTGACTATTACTAATTGTCCTATTTTAGTATTTTCGGGCACTATATAGTCCAATGGGAATAATTTGATCCTAGGGATGATAATTTTTGCAATTGTCATATTATTTATGGGGTAAAATGAATATATAATACTCATGCATAAAAAACTATGCAATAGGCTTGATAGGTAAGAAGGGATGGGGTATAGTATTGGTGCTCGTCGTCATTGTGAGAGAGCGTAGCGCGTTGGAGTCATCCCAGCGTAGGCGGGGATCCAGTCATACCACATAGGTAAGTGATTATACAACTGGATCCCCGCCTACGCGGGGATGACTCCGAAAGGATAACATTCAACCCATAAAACACATAAATGAACAACAACTACTATATAACAACCCCTATTTATTACGTGAATGATGTGCCACATATTGGCCATGCTTATACTACTTTAGCTTGCGATGTGCTGGCTAGATATATGCGTCTTAATGGGAAAAATGTAAAATTTCTTACAGGCACTGATGAGCATGGGCAAAAAGTTGCCAAATCAGCATTAAATTCTGGTATTACCCCACAGGAATTCACTGATAAATTATCATTGAGATTTAGAGAGCTAGTGACAAAACTCAATATCTCTAATGATGATTTTATTAGAACTACAGAAAAGCGTCATATTAAAGCTGTGCAACATTTATGGAATGTTTTAATAGAGAGTGGCGATATATATTTAGGAAAATATTCTGGTTGGTACAGTATGCGTGATGAGGCATTTTATGCTGAATCAGAATTGACAGAAGATAAGCTTGCACCTACGGGAGCCCCAGTAGAGTGGTTGGAGGAAGATAGTTATTTTTTTGCTCTTTCGAAATGGCAGGATAAATTGCTAGAATTTTATGAAGCAAATCCAGATTTTATAAGGCCTAGTTCTCGTAGGAATGAGGTAATAAGCTTTGTGAAATCTGGTCTGATGGATTTATCAGTCTCACGCACTAGTATTACATGGGGAGTTCCTGTGCCTGGTGATGAAAAACATGTAGTATATGTGTGGCTAGATGCTTTGACAAACTATATTTCTGCTTTAGGTTATCCAGATAACACAATGGATTTTGAGAAATTTTGGCCTGCTGATGTACATGTAGTAGGTAAGGATATTACAAGGTTTCATGCAGTATATTGGCCTGCTTTTCTTATGGCTGCCGGGATAGATCTGCCTAAAACTGTTATGGCACACGGATGGTGGACAAATGAGGGACAAAAAATTTCTAAATCTGTTGGCAATGTAATTGATCCATTTGCGCTTGTAGATGAATTCGGTGTCGATCAGGTCAGGTATTTTCTAATGCGTGAAGTAATTTTTGGTAATGATGGAAATTATTCTAGAACTGGGCTGGTAAATCGTATTAATAATGAGCTTTCTAATAAGATCGGCAATTTAGCGCAACGCACAATTTCTTTCATATGTAAACTCGATGCAAAAGTGCCCAATGTTACTGGTAATATAGAGGAAGATGAGCTGCTTAAATATTGCATGAGTCTTAAAGAAGGTTTCGATGAAGCTATGGATAAACAGAATTTTAATTTTGTACTTGATGGAATAAACGAGCTTGCTGATAGAGCCAATTTGTATATAGATACTAATGCTCCATGGGCTTTGAAAAACACTGATCCAGTAAAAATGGCTGATATATTATATGTTCTTTTAGAGTCTATAAGATATATTGCAATCTATTTGCAGCCATTTATTCCTGAATCATCTGGTAATATGCTTAATCAATTAGGTGTAGCTAGAGAGGATAGAGATTTTGCTTCGTTGAATAAAAGACTTGTCTCCGGTTCTTCTCTTCTATCGCCTTCGCCTATTTTTCCGCGAGTAGAGTAGATGTTAGTAGATTCACATTGCCATTTAAATATGAAAGAATTTACAGATAATCTAGATCAGGTTATCAAAAGAGCAAGAGAAGCTAAGGTTGAGCTAATGCAGACTATTTGTACTAAGCTTGAAGATCTGCCAGGTTTGCTTAAAATTACTGAAAAATATGACGATATATATTGTTCAGTAGTCATTCATACCCATCACGTAGAAGAAGCTCACGAAATTACTACTGAAAATCTTGTCAAACTCGCAAAATCAAATCCTAAAATTATAGGGATTGGAGAGACTGGGCTGGATTATTATTATGAACATTCTAAACGAGATATTCAGCAGCATGCTTTTCGTTGTCACATACAAGCTGCGCAGGAGACAGGTAAGCCTGTTATAGTTCATTCTAGATCTGCGGATGATGATACTATACAGATTCTAAAAAGTGAGAGGAAAAACAAACCATATAAGGGTTTGATACATTGTTTTAGCTCTACAAAAAAACTTAGCGAGGAGGCTTTGGATATGGGGCTCTATATCTCAGTAGCTGGGATTATTACTTTCAACAATGCTACAGATTTACGAGAAACGGTAGCTGATGTGCCGTTAGATAGGTTGTTAATAGAGACAGATTCACCATATTTAGCGCCAGTTCCAAATAGGGGGAGAACAAACGAGCCTGCTTTTGTAGAATTTGTAGCTAAAAAAATTGCAGAAATAAAGAATGTGAGTTTTGAAGAAGTTGCTAAGGTTACTACAGAGAATTTTTATAGATTGTTTTTTTGATTGTGGCAATCCAGGTCATACTCTCAAAATGATATTATGCATAGATTGCCTCGTCAGGCTTCCAGCCTTCCTCGCAATGACGCTGCTGGTACTACTTTCGCTACGCTAGCTCGCGATGACGGTGGCTACACTCTTCTGCAACTCATTAACACCCATCTTATTTCTCACGCTTGTAAAAATCACATTGATGTCCTTGTTATATCTAAGCTTTACGAACCCTTGGATTTCTGCTTTTAAAGCCTCATGATTTTTTATCTCATCAGCCTTAGTTGCAATAATCTGGCAGTTAAATCCATTATGCATAATCATATCCATAACGGTTATATCATTTTCTTTAATACCGCGGCGTGAATCTATGAGTAGATTTAGCAATATAATTTTATCTGTATTTAAAAGATAATATGTGATTAGTTTTTCCCAATATTCTTTTTGTGAGAGACTGACTTTTGCATATCCATATCCTGGAAGATCAGCTAAAATAAATTTACCGGAAACATCAAAAAAATTAATTTGTTGAGTGCGTCCAGGTGTGTGTGATACTCTAGCAAGGGCTTTGCGACCACAAATTAGATTGATCAAACTAGATTTCCCTACATTAGATTTTCCAACAAATATTATTTGAGGAAGGTA
>CAZIGS010000067.1:0-6810 GCA_964538645.1 uncultured Rickettsiaceae bacterium | reverse complement strand
TCAGCATGGGCTTGACATGAAGTCACCTCAAGGTAGTTTTAGACTTACTTCTGGTGGGCAAACTGTGAATTTCGTAGGGACTAAAGCTGCGGCTTTATCCACAACGGTTGGAGGAAGTCTCACAGCATATTCAGATAATGTGGAATATAGTTTTGGTTATGACATGAATATTTCTGACAAATATTTAGGACATCAAGGGTCAATTAAAATGAAGATAAAATTTTGATGTACCGCAAATATTGGTGTTTGTCTGAAATTGGCGACTAAATTTGAGCCTTTGACATCCTATATTATCTGTTGTTTTCTGAATGATTATCCCTTCCAAAGATAAGCTATATAAATTTATTTTAGCTGATTTTTAAAACAAAAACCTATATCCAATTTCTTTAAAATATGCTATAAGCTAATCCAAAATTTATTTAGCAAAAATATTATGTCACTAGCAAAAACAATAGATTCTGCTCCAGTAAAAAGGCTTTTTGTAAAAACATATGGTTGTCAGATGAATGTTTACGATACTATCAAAATACAAGATCTAATGGCGCCACATGGATATATTACTACTGAAGTAATGGATGAAGCAGATATGGTGGTGCTTAATACTTGTCATATCAGAGAAAAAGCCGCAGAAAAAACATATTCTGAGCTTGGTAGAGTTAGAGAAATAAAAGAATCTAGAAAAAAGCAAAGGCGTAATTTGGTTATAGTAGTTGCAGGTTGTACAGGACAAGCCGAAGGGGATGAAATTTTTTCTAGAGCTTCTTATGTTGATATAGTTGTAGGTCCGCAATCTTATCATAATTTACCAAATATGGTTGCTAGAATAGAGGAAGGTAGTAAACACCTCATAGAGCTTGATTTTATTGAAGAGGAAAAATTCGATAAATTGCCAGAATCCACTTCTTCTCAAGGTGTAAGCGCCTGTGTTTCTGTGCAAGAAGGTTGCGATAAGTTTTGTACCTTCTGCGTAGTTCCTTATACAAGAGGGGCAGAGTTTTCTAGGCCATTAGAGCAGGTTTATCGCGAGGTATTAAATGCGACAAACAAGGGTGCTAAAGAGGTAACTTTGCTTGGGCAAAATGTAAATGCATATCATGGTAAATCTGTAGAAGGGCAAGATATTTCATTAGCGAGACTTATAGAGAGGATTGCTGAGATAAAATCTCTTGAACGCATAAGATATATGACCTCCCACCCATGTGACATGGATGATGATTTGATCAAGCTTCATGGAACTGAGATTAAGCTTATGCCATTCTTGCATCTTCCTATTCAATCTGGTTCTAATAAGATATTAAAAAGCATGAATAGACGTCATACGAGGGAAGAATATCTAGAGATAATTGATAGGCTTATAATATCGCGTCCTGATATTGTGATGTCTTCAGATTTCATAGTTGGTTTTCCTGGGGAAACGGATGAAGATTTTGCCGATACTATGGATATAGTGAAGCGAGTGAAATATGGTCAATGTTATTCCTTTAAATATAGCCCAAGGCCAGGTACTCCAGCTGCTACAAAAGAACAAGTGCCTGAGAATATAAAATCGGAAAGGCTTAAAATATTGCAGGCAGAAATTTCTAAACAGCAGCTTGAATATAATAAATCTTTTGAGGGGAAAATAATCCCAGTGCTATTTGATAGGGAAGGAAAGCATGAAGGCCAAATTATTGGCAAATCCCCATATATGCAATCCGTGCATATAAACAATCCTTCATTTGATTTATTAGGCAAAACTATTAACGTACTTATAACTGATGGAAGGGCAAGTAGTTTGGTAGGTAAGGTGATTTAATTAATTACTCCTTACCCTGAAAGTTATCTAGAAGCTTTCATATTAGTTTGAGGCTCCACGAAGCATCATAAGATTTTTAGGTTAGCCTGGGCTCTTCGCAATGATGGTTAACTCGTTGTATAACATCTTAACAACCTTTCATTTTTTCTTGATTTTTAAAATATTTAATTTATTATTGTAAAAAAACTAAAATTGTGAAAAATATGAAAACTTTTAAACCAGGGGCTCTAGCAAGGATTAGAGCAGCATTGCTTAATCCAGATGATACAAATTTTGTAAATAAGATAGCAATGAGTCTAAATGCATCATTAACAATGCCACTAGAAGAGTCTAAAGATTTTATAATAAGAGTTTTTAAAGAATATCCAGATGAAGTAAAATCATCTTTAACAGCACTATCTATACATTTTCCTTATTTAGCCACTAAAGAGAATCCTACATTTAGATTTTTCCTTACTCAAATAGAGGAAAGTGGGATTCTGAATCAACGGGAATTAAGGGAATTTAAGGAAACAGCTTGTAAAGACTTAGTATTATGTGCTACTTATGGAAATGTGATACCTAATCTCAAATTGTTAATAGAGTATAATTATCCCATTAATACTATAACCAAAGGTATGGCACCTATACACGTTGCAATACTGAAATCTACGTCAATAAATCATGAAGCATTTGACATGCTTTTTCAAGCTAAAGGAATTAGGTTGAATCTTATGGTAGATGGTTCGGATATAACTACTAATGATTTTGCTGTACTTTTTAAGAAATTATATTGTGCCAATAAATTAAAAAAATCTGTGTTCCGCTCACCAGAAATTGGCTCTTTGGACGATAAAGAAATAGCTAAACAATCAAATAATATTGCTGAAAAATTTTCCAGAATTACTGAATTCAAACCTGAAGATGTGGAGGTTGGAGTAGGATTACTCCATATTTTCAAAGGTCTTTTATCTGATGATGAGTCTGTTCTAGAAACTCAAGTAAAAAAAGCTATGGTGAGTTATAAAAAGAAGATTAATAGTATCTCAGAAACGGAAGTTTATAATATAGCGAGAAGTGCTTTTGGAGATGACTTAGAGCAAACTGGTGGTGAGGCTAGAGCTTCTGCTGTTCATAGTCATGTAGGGATTGATCTTAGACTTGCAAAGACTAGGATTGATCTAGGTACAATTCTGCGGGATTTCACTATAATAGTTTCGGAATGTATTAGGGATAAATTTGGGATAGCTGAAATGTTATTGAGATATAAAGACCTTTATCCAACAAACATTAAAATACAACTCTATCTTTTGCTTGCAAAGTGCAATGATACCAAAATAGCTGAATATTTTCAGGAAGCATTATCTCTTGTTGAAAAAGAAAATGTGAATGATGAAATGAAAATAAATTTGTATTGTGAGTATGGTGCTTTTATGAAATATACTGACCATATAGAAGCAAAGTTATTTTATAATAAAGCAATTGCTTTGGGGAGTACTGCGGGGGTTCTTGGACTCTTTTTACTTGATCCAGAATATGTTGCAGATACTAAGGACTTTTTGCCTGAACAAACTAAGCATTTAGAAATATGGAAAGATTTTGCAAGATTATTCATGGCAGTTCATAAGCCTGAAAAATTTTCAGCCTTGATTCAAAATTCTCCTTTTAACAACCCCGATTATGTACCTGAGTGCACAACTCCATTAGAACAAGTGATTGCAAGAACCATCAAAGCAGTACAGGCATTATTAGGTAAAAATGTGGATTTAGCGCTATCACTATATGATGATCATGTTGATGATATGACAGAAGTAGCAGATTTGATGTTAGTGTATGGGTATGCTAAAGAAGCGGGAAAATTTATTAGTAAAGCTTCAAAATCAGGGAATGATAAGGATTTAGCTCTACAATTGCAATATCTTAAAATATTTATCTACTCTCAAGAGGGGCGATGGGAAGAAGCAAGAGCTCTTTGGAAAAATGTTAAAGATGTTGATACTGCTAAATTCAAATATTATGGAGCTATATTACAATATTGGAAGCATGAAATTGCAGAAATATTATTAAATAATTATTTATCAGAAGGTCTATATAAGAAGGCTCTAGAAGTAGCTGCTTATACATGTTTTGATAAAGAAGATAAAGAAGCGCTTAAAGACAGTATAAATCAGCTTCGATCTAAGACAGAAGATGCCATTGCTAAATCGACTGCATCATTGAAGTTGGCTGCAGAAGCACCTAAAGCTTTAGATCAGTTGCATGAGGTGGGTGATGTTCAAGCAAGTGCTACAATTTCTGTACCAGACGATTTGAGGGCGCCACATGTAAATCTTCCTTTGGATGTTTCTGTTTTTTTGAATAGAATATTTGAAACCTCAAGCTGGGGAATAGATGGAGTAAGACAACTATATTTTAAAGTAAAGGGTTTCTTACATGGTAAATCATTTATTAAATCATTATCTAGTGAAGAGAATAATTTAGATTGTGTAATTGAAGGCCAAACTTATAGTAGTCAAGAAGATGGTGTATATAAAATTGTTGGGAATCTTTTTCCAAAACACTATATTACTATAGATAAGGGGAAAGTATTTGATAATACTTTGTTAGAAGCGGCAAAAAAAGCTATAAAATATGGTAAAGTAGTTTTTGGCTTGGGGCATAATGGTATAAAGCAGTTTGGAGATATTATCGAAGCAAAAGATAGTAGTGATAAACATTTATTTACTCAAAGGAAGTTTTTTGATCCAAAAACTGGAGCATATCTAATTATTTTAGATCAAGTTGGTACTCATGCAGAGATTGCGCGTAAGGTAAATTTAAAGAAAAAACCAGATGTAATAATACTACCTTATGAAAATAGTGAAAATTCATCAGTAGGATTAGATCTTAAGAATATAGATGAGGATTCCTCTTTACTGGCAAAGGTTGAGAAATTTTACCATGATGAGGTAATTGCTTTAGGACAAAACCTAGTGGATTTTGCGGATATCTAACACAATGTCTTAGATGGAATTTTAAAACTTCTTGACATATGACCCATTTTGGGTAGAATCTGCAGATCCTTTCTTTGGGAATTAGAAAGGGCTTGTAGCTCAGCTGGTTAGAGCACACGCCTGATAAGCGTGAGGTCGGAAGTTCAAGTCTTCTCAAGCCCACCATCCTACCTCATCGCTTGCTGGTAGTTGTTAGTTTGTTCCTTCATCTATTTCTGACATTCCTTCTGCCCCTGATAATTCAGTATCAGAAGACGAAAATGGTATTTCCACAAAAAATCCTTCCAGATTTAGTTCTGCCTTTGCTATATTCAAAGCGGTAATAAAATTTTGAATATTCTCGTTAAAATCAATATATGTCGGTGTTAGCTCGCCGTTATGGTCTAGTAATATATCATATGCTGAGCAAGTGGTATTATTTTGTTGATCTATAGTTACTTGATACCTAGCATTACCTTTTCTGCATTCTATAATATATGATGTATTAGATAATATAATTCTATACTGGGTATGCCCAACCATAACGTATTTCAACATCTCTTTTACCCTAAATAATATTCTTTAATATATACGAGTATATTATCTATCTTTTTCAAGAGATCCTGGTTCTGGTAGGTCAAAATGTGGAGGTACTTCCAATGGTTTTTGGCGCTCTACGAGATATTCGTTAGGTCCTGTTGTGGAAAGTCCTATTTTTTGTTTCATTTTTTTGCTACAAGCGCTGAGTGTAAATAATGCTATTATTACCAATACTAAAACTCTCATTTAATTCCTCTCTCCGCAATTTCTGCATCTAATTTTCTAATTTTTTCTGCTTCAACAGATACGGGATCATACTCTGCCTCTTTTTTCTTGGCAATAGCTTTTCTCACTTTATTATATTCTATTATAATAATCAGCGCTCCAAAGCAAATCAAGCAATCTGCGATATTAAAAGCTGGGAAATAAAAATCTCTGTAATGGAAAAATATAAAATCAAATACTGCTCCATGCATTATTCTGTCATATAGATTACCTACAGCTCCACCTATTATAAGACTATATCCAAGATAGAATTTATAGTTTTGTGCATTTAATAATAATTTCCAAATATAAAGAATGATAGACGCATTCACTACTAGAAATATTTTATTTGCTGTATCATGATATTCTTGGAACAATCCAAAACTGATACCATGATTCCAACTATATACTATATCCAAAAAGTCTGTAATAACTAGTACATAACCTGGTTTGGTTAGTAACATGCTTTTTACCCACCATTTGCTTAATATATCAATAACTGAATATTTTATGGTAGATACCGTGCTAAAGAAGAGCAACAAAAAGCGTTTTTTTAGTTCGTGATGGATAACTAAGGACATGATTCAATATATTTTTGAGATAAAGGATAAACTATATTTTGACTTTTGAGAATAGACTTCTTGCATAACTGCTTCTTTTGGTTTATTTTGGTGTCAAATTAGCTGCTTCGCTCCTCAAATAGTAAGTCTATCTGAATGTAGACGCAGCCAATTTTGCTAAAACTAAATTCAAAATAGTTTGTTATGCAAGAAGTCTAATAAATTATGTATTAGTATCTAGTATATTTTATGCCCCTGTGGTGAAATTGGTAGACGCGGCAGACTCAAAATCTGCAGCCTTCACGGGCGTGCTGGTTCAAGTCCGGCCAGGGGCACCACCCTACGCTCTATGCCTATGCGGACTAGCGAGTCAACATCACACAAATATCTCAAGTGTCGTGCCCTACTTAGTGTGGAGCTTCTTTTGCCACATTTCTTAGCCTATCACGTATTACTTCTCTTCCTTGACAACCTTATTAATTTCCGTTAGTGTGTTGTGTAATTAATGCGAAAAATGATATCAGCATGGCAGATTTTTCAGAATTGATGGATGGGGCGATAAGTTGGAGAAAGCGTTATGATGGTTATAAATATGATTTTACCATAATGCTTCCAGGCTATAACTACAAAGTTGGTGATTCTATAAAAATTGGAGAAGAATCTGATAATTGGGTGGTAAGGGATATAACAACATTTATTT
>CAZIGS010000066.1:0-6886 GCA_964538645.1 uncultured Rickettsiaceae bacterium | reverse complement strand
CGTCTTAAAGCTGGAGCCATTTTATTGGTTAGAGTTCCTGCAACAATCATAAGGTCAGACTGACGTGGAGATGGACGAAACAACATTCCAAATCTATCCATGTCATATCTTGCTGCTGCTGCTTGCATCATTTCAACCGCGCAGCATGCTAAACCAAAAGTCATAGGCCAAAGAGAACCACTGCGAGCCCATGCAATCACGTCATCCAGCCCAGCCAAAACATATCCCCTATTGGACATTTCCTCTTTAAAATATTCATCTTGATTTTTATATTCAGGAAGCTGACCTGTGTTTTGCAATATTGTCATTTATTTACTCCAGTTATATGACATGCCGTCATTGCGAGGAGCACCATAGATGCGACGCGGCAACCACACGGATGGATCACCACGTCGCGTATGTCTCCTCGTGATGACGCTTCTCGCACTACTCCCATTCCAACGCACCTTTCTTCCATTCATATACAAAACCCACAATAAGTAGGAACAAAAACACCATCATAGACCAAAAGCCTATATATCCAATTTTACCCAAAGAAATTGCCCAAGGTATTAAAAATGTTATTTCTAAATCAAAAATAATGAATAAAATTGCAACCAGATAAAATCGCACATCGAACTTTCCCCTGGCATCGCTAAAAGGATCGAAGCCGCATTCATAGCTTTTAAGCTTGTCTTTTTGTGGAATATCTCTAGCAAGCAGCTTAGGTAAAGTGATTATCACAAGCGAAAGCGCTACAGCCACCCCAAAAAATACTACTATGTGAAAATATTCTGTTAGCATTTGTTTTTCTTCTTTTTGTTCGTCATTGCGAGTGGTCTCAGATGGAGTCATCACCGCGAAAAGACGTCATCCTCGGGCTTGACCAGAGGATCCATAAAATATATATAAAATGGGTCCTCGGGTCAAGCCCGAGGATGACGAGCAACTTGAATCGCAGCTTTCTCTGGGATGACAACCTTATCTTATTTCTACCCTATTCCCACTAAATTCTCAAGAATATTCCTAGATAGTGACATCTGTATCAGTATTAGCTTGTATAATTGCGATATTGTCCTAGTGCAGAATTATCACTGAGCAAAATTGTGCTGTTAATGATTTTAAGTTTTGTTTATCAATTCAAGAAATATATGTTGTAAAATATAATGAGAAGGATAATATGTCGCAAGAACCAGTAAAGCTTACTCCAGAACAAGAAATCAATGAATTAAAGTCTCTTCAAACAAAATTCACCCCCCTTACTACAGAGCAAAAAAAATTGCAAATGGAACACATGCACGAGAGGAATCCAAGGCAACGTACTGGTAATCCGCCATTACAAAGCTAGCCCACCCACCACATCACCATTGAGATAGTGAATACCGAGAAAACTGTAGTGGCTGTGATGATCGCAGCCATAAGGTCAGCATCGCCACCCATTTGCTTCGAGAGAATATAAGCCGTGGAAGCGCATGGCAAAGCGCTATATAGCATTCCTATTGATCTTGCTGTATCGTTAATCATAAATATGGTCAACACTACAGCTGTAACAACTGGCAGAACGCATAATTTTACAACACCAGTAAATAGAATCCTATTCATATACAGGCCGCTAATACTAAAATTCAGACCCGCCCCAACATTCATCAACCCAAGAGCAAGAGCAGCATCGGAAAGACTATGGAGAGTTTTATGAATTGCAATATTCATTTCCAAATCAAGGTAATTAAATATAAATCCGGCAACAGAGGCTATAATAAGAGGGTTGCGAGCAAAGCTAAGCAAAAAATTATAGGCAGCTCCGAAACTAGAATCATCATGCCCGTTATCCACTGTATAGGCATTAAATGCTAGAACAGAAATTACATTCGTAAAAATAATCATATAAGCAGAAATAACCGAAACTATCGCAAGCCCTGCTTCTCCATATAGAGAGCTGCCCAAAGCAAAGAAAATATAGCTATTATATCTCACAGAACCTTGAAATACCGAAGTAAACTCAGCTTTATCCATATCTGTATGTTTTTGATATAATATAAGACCTGATGCTACAATAAGAGATGATATTATAAGCCCTACAACCAATGTTATTAGTTCACTAGAACTTATTTCTGCTGTAGAAATATAATTAAAAAGAACTGCTGGGAAAAGCAAAAAATAAGAGAGCTTTTCTAACCCTCTCCAAAACTCATCCGATGTGAGCCAGTGCCTTCTTATAACGCTACCTATCAGAGTAACAAGGAAAATAGGCAATATACTAACGAATACATAGTTCATAATGCGGCCTATATTAGCAAAAATTTACGCTTAAGTCAAAATCATTGCGACCACGAGTAAAATTTTTAGAGATGTTGGCACTTTACTACGACAAGATTTCATATATTATAGCATTCTATGAATAATATAAAATATATAGAATGATAAAAAAACGTGTTATCTCAGGCATTCAAACCAGTGGTGATATACATTTAGGCAATTATTTGGGGGCTATTAAACGCTGGACTAATATGCAGGATGATTATGATACTATTATTTTCTTAGCAGATTTACATGCGATTACCGTAGACCAAGATCCATCTCTATTACGCAAATCTATTATAGAATCAGCAGCAGGACTTTTTGCTGCAGGTTTAGATCCCGATCGATCCATCATTTTTGCCCAATCTCATGTTCCAGCTCACACAGAATTTGGATGGTTACTTAATTGCGTTACTCCTATAGGTTGGCTTTCACGCATGACTCAGTTTAAAGATAAAGCTGGAAAAGATAGAGATAGTGCCACCGCTGGCTTATTTACTTACCCCGTTCTACAAGCCGCTGATATTCTTCTATATAACGCAGATTTAGTTCCGGTCGGCGAGGATCAAAAACAACATATCGAATTAACACGCGATATTGCTGGCGCTATAAATAGGAAATTTGGCAAAGAATTACTTAAACTTCCTGCCCCCATGATTCCTGAAGATGTAGCACGCGTAAAAAGCCTGCGTGATGGAACAAAAAAGATGAGTAAATCAGACCCTTCTGATCAGTCTCGTATAAATTTAAAGGATGATAAAGATATTATTTATCAGAAGCTGAAAAGAGCAAAAACTGACTCTATAGCCGAGATTACATACGAACCAGAAACAAGGCCCGAGGTAGCTAATTTATTGGGGATATATTCTGCGTTTTCTAGGAAAAATATGGATAATTTGGTAGCAGAATATAATGGTTTAGGTTTCGCTAAATTCAAAGAGGATTTAGCAGAATTGGTGTCCGATAAAATGTCTAGAATTACAGCGCGTTATAATGAGTTGTTACAAAATCCAGATGAGATTTTATCAAGACTTAAAAAGGGCGCCGAAAAAGCAAATGAGATAGCTGATAAGAAACTCACAGAAGTTAAAAAAGAATTTGGGTTTTGGTAATTCCTTCGTCATCCTTAGCTATAGGTGGAGATCTACCGTTTTCGTCATCCTCTGGTTAAACCAAAGGATTCGCAATAATTAAATGGGTCCTCGGGTCAAGCCCGAGGATGACGATAAAAAACTCACAACGAGAACTAGAAATAACAAAAAAAAGGAGAGAGTAACACATGCTTATAGATAAAATTTCAATAGGAAAAGACGCACCTAAAGATGTAAATGTAATAATTGAAATCCCAATGGATAGCGATCCAATTAAATATGAATTCGACAAAGAATCTGGCGCAATTTTAGTAGATCGCTTTATGCAAACTACTATGCGTTATCCATGTAATTACGGCTTCATACCTCATACATTATCTGAAGATGGTGACCCTATTGATGTTCTAGTCTTATCATACTATCCAATAATACCAGGAGCAGTAATAAGAGTACGCCCAATAGGAGTGCTTTTAATGGAAGATGAATCAGGTAAAGATGAAAAAATAATTGCTGTACCAGTAAGTAAGCTAGACTCAAGCTTTGATAATCTAAAATCCATAGAGGATCTAGAGCAAGCTCACTCTATTTTTCTACAACGTATAAAACATTTCTTCGAACATTACAAAGATCTAGACAAAGGCAAATGGGTCAAAGTAGAAGGTTGGGATAATGCAGCTAAAGCTGAAAGCTTGATTATGGAAGCTGTAAAGAGAGCTGAGTAGGAATATCGTCATTGCGAGGAGCCTGGAAGGCGAAGTGGCAATCCATTTCTAATTACAGTTTATGAGTATGACGTGGATTGACCCGTCGACCTATAGGTCTCCTCGCAATGAACCTCTACTCCTTACCCCAAAGCTGCTTCATTTTATCAAAGAAACCTTTGCTGCCAACAGCATTTTCCGTATCTTCAAATTCTTTCTGCAATTCCAACATTAGCTCCTTCTGCTTCTTAGTCAATGACTTCGGTATCTCAACAAAAGCATGAACATACATATCACCTCTGGATGATGACCTCACCTTACTCATACCCATATTTTTCAACCTAAACTTATCCCCAGCTTGAGTACCTGCGGGTATTTTCAGATTAACAACAGTATTTTCAATAGTCGGCACTTCTACCTCTCCACCCAAAATAGCTGTTGTGAAATTTATCGGGAAACGGCAATGCAAATCTGCTCCATCTGTCTTAAATATTGGATGTGGAGTAATATTTACAAAAACATATAAATCACCATTTGTGCCGCCATTGCTACCAGCCTCACCTTCGCCAGCTAATCTTATTCTAGTACCGTTTTCAATACCAGCTGGAACTGGAACATTATGGGATTTTTTATCTTGATATCTACCCTGACCATGACATTTAGTACATGGATTTTTTATAATCTTACCGCGCCCACCACATGAATGGCAGGTTTGCTCTATAACAAAGAATCCTTGTTGCATTCTTACAGCGCCGTGGCCACCACAAGTTTGGCAATTATCTGTACTACCTCCATCACTACTCCCACTTCCTTTGCAAACATCACATCCTGTTAAGGCTGCAAAAGTAATCTTTTTTTCTACACCATGAAAAGCCTCTTCCAAAGTAATAGTGACATCATATTTTAAATCAGAACCTCGTACTCTTCCATCATGACCTCGTCCACCACCACGCTGGCCCATCATTTCATTAAAAAAATCACCAAATATATCATTGAAATTTCCGCCACCAAAACCAGCATGACCACCGCCACCAGCATGACCACCACCTGCGTTATTGAAAGCACTATGCCCCATACGATCATAAGCTGCACGTTTTTGCTCATCCTTCAGAATATCGTAGGCAACGCTAGCTTCTTTGAATTTTTTTTCGGCCTCTTTATTATCCGGATTACGATCAGGATGATACTCCATAGCGAGTTTACGGTAAGCTTTTTTTAGCTCATCTTGAGATGCAGTTTTGCTTACACCTAAAATTTCATAATAATCACGATTAGACACTTGGATATTCCTTTTTATAAGACTTACAAAGTCATTGCGATGAAAATTACAGAGCATCATGCAAAGTAATTTCCGAAAGCAACCTAGTAGACGGACCTGTGCAGAGCAACTCTTTATTTAATGAGAGCTGCTTTGCAATAAATAATTAACTGGATTGCTTAGCAACCACAATCCGCAAATACTCTATTCTGGTTGGTCACAATTACGCCTTACTTCTTCTCTTCAAATTCTGCATCAACCACTTTTCCTTCTTCAGCTTTACTAGCCTCGTCCATAGTAGCAGCACCAGTTTCTTGCGTAGCCTTATACATAGCTTCACCAAGCTTCATAGCAGCATTTGATAGAGCCTCAGTCTTAGCTTTAAGATCTTCAAGCTCTTCTTTCTCCAATGCCTCTTTTAGATCAGAAATAGCAGATTCTATTACCGAGCGTTCATCTGCTGTAATCTTCTCACCATACTCTTTAAGGCTCTTTTCAGTAGAGTAAATCAAACCATCTGCGTGATTTTTAGCATCTATAATCTCCTTACGAGCCTTATCCTCTGAAGAATAGCTTTCTGCATCTTTAATCATCTGCTCTATCTCAGACTCACTAAGACCTCCAGAAGCCTGGATTGCTACTTTTTGCTCTTTTCCACTAGCTTTATCTTTTGCAGACACATGAACTATACCATTAGCATCAATATCAAAAGTAACCTCGATTTGAGGCATTCCTCTAGGAGATGGTGGTATACCCTCTAAGTTAAACTGACCCAATAATTTATTGGATGCTGCCATTTCACGCTCTCCTTGAAACACACGAATAGTCACAGCATGCTGATTATCCTCAGCTGTAGAAAAAACCTGACTCTTTTTTGTAGGAATAGTTGTGTTGCGATCTATAAGACGAGTAAATACACCACCCAAAGTTTCTATACCAAGTGAAAGCGGTGTAACGTCAAGAAGAAGTACATCTTTAACCTCACCTTTAAGAACACCACCCTGTATTGCCGCACCAAGAGCAACAACCTCATCAGGATTTACACCTCTATGAGGCTCTTTACCAAAGAATTCTTTTACAGTATCAACTACTTTAGGCATTCTTGTCATACCACCCACAAGAACCACTTCATCAATCTGAGAAGTTTTAATACCAGCATCAGCCATAGCTTTTTTACATGGCTCGATTGTGCTTGCAATCAAATCATCTACTAAAGCTTCAAGCTTGGCCTTAGAAAGCTTAATATTCATATGTTTTGGGCCACTACTATCAGCAGTGATATATGGAAGATTAATATCTGTCTGAGTTGTAGAGGACAGCTCTTTCTTAGCTTTTTCAGCAGCTTCTTTCAGCCTTTGAAGCGCTAAAGGATCATTCTTCAGATCAATACCACTTTCCTTCTTAAATTCGTCTATTAAGTAGTTTAAGACCCTCATATCGAAATCTTCACCACCTAGGAAAGTATTTCCGTTTGTGGCTTTTACTTCAAATACACCATCTCCTATTTCTAAGATTGATACGTCAAATGTACCTCCCCCTAGATCATATACTACTATTGT
>CAZIGS010000065.1:0-6894 GCA_964538645.1 uncultured Rickettsiaceae bacterium | reverse complement strand
TTGGTGTCTATCACGGACATATCGTTATGAATGAAAATCAATTATTGGATTATGCACTTGATAATAATTTTGATACAGTTTCTCAAAATAATACTGGTACACATTGTGACTTTGACCTTCTCTCTAGCTTAAAAGATACTGATTTAGATGAACATACAATTTTTATTGCAAAAGCATTGCAAGACGCAATTAATTCGGCTAATTTATCTGAGGAAAGTTTATTTGAGATTGAGAGACGAATCTTCTGTGAGCTATTGACGAAGCAGGAAGCCAGAAGTAAACTTATGCAAGTGGTTAGTAAATGAAAGATGCAAAATTGGTAGATACTTATTCCTCTATTTTATATAACAGAGCTACTTCTAGTAAATCTTTGGACAAAGTAATTGCTGATATAAAAATTATAGTGGAGTTGATAGAATCCAGACCAGATTTAATGCGTTTTTTTATAGCTCCAATATATCAAGAAGAAGATAAGCTTGCTACTATAGATGTTCTTGATAAGAAAATAAAAATGGAGAAAATCTCTAAGAGTTTTTTTAGAGCTTTGGTTGAGAATAATAGAGTAGAGTTTATTAGGGATATTTACGAAAAGCTTGTTGAAAAAGAGTTACTTTCAAGAGGGTTGACAAGAGCTATTTTGACATCTGCTAGATCTATGAGCTCTAGTGAGATAGAAAAATGTAAGGCAATATTAGAAAAAAGACTAGATAAGAAATTTGATATAAAACACATTATAGATAAATCTATTATAGCTGGTGTTATCCTCAAATTTAGTAATAATTTATATGATATATCAGTATCAGGTGTAGGGAAAAACTTAAGTAGGAAAATTAATGAAATTTGATATAAAAGAAATAGGGGCATTCTTAGATAAACAAATATCTGATCCAGAATCTCTTGCTTCACTCGAAGAGATGGGTGAGGTTCTTACAGTTGGAGACGGTGTTGCCAGAGTATATGGTTTAGATAATGCTCAAGCAGGTGAAATGGTAGAATTTGCTACAGGTGTTCATGGACTTGTTCTTAATTTAGAGCATAGTTCTGTGGGTATTGTAGTAATGGGTGATGATAGAGAAATCAAGCAAGGTGATAAAGTAAAACGTACAGGTAAAATTCTACAAGTTCCAACAGGGAAAGGTTTGTTGGGTAGAGTGGTAGATGGGCTAGGAAGTCCCATAGATGGAAAAGGTCCCATTAAAAAACCAATCTATTCTAGAGTAGAAATCAAAGCTCCTGGTATTGTTGCAAGAAAATCTGTTCATGAACCTGTGCAGACTGGAATTAAAGCTATAGATAGCTTAATTCCCATAGGTCGTGGTCAAAGAGAATTAATTATTGGCGACCGTCAAACTGGTAAAACTGCGATAGCGATAGATGCTATAATAAACCAAAAGCAAGCTCATGAAGGGTTTGATGAAAAGGAAAAAATATATTGTATTTACGTGGCTATAGGTCAGAAACGTTCAAATGTAGCTGGGATAGTCCGTAGGTTGGAAGAAGCTGGAGCGATGGAATATAGTATAGTTGTAGCAGCTACTGCGTCAGATCCTGCTGCAATGCAGTTTTTAGCTCCATATACCGCATGTAGTATTGGTGAATATTTCCGTGATAATGGTATGCATGCTCTGATAATTTATGATGACTTAAGTAAACATGCTGTGGCTTATAGACAAATGTCGCTATTGCTTCGTCGTCCACCTGGACGTGAAGCTTATCCTGGAGATGTATTCTATCTACATTCAAGACTTTTAGAACGTGCAGCAAAAATGTCTGATGCAGAAGGTGCAGGTTCGCTTACTGCTCTTCCAATAGTAGAAACTCAGGCTGGAGATGTTTCGGCATATATTCCAACCAATGTTATCTCTATAACTGATGGACAAATTTTCCTAGAGAGTGAGTTGTTTTATAAGGGAGTTATACCAGCTGTGAATGTAGGACTTTCCGTAAGTCGTGTTGGGTCAGCTGCTCAAATAAAATCCATGAAGCAAGTAGCTGGAAGTATGAAGCTTGAACTTGCTCAATATAGAGAAATGGAAGCTTTTGCCCAATTTGGGTCTGAGCTTGAAGACTCTACGAAAAAGCTTTTAGCTCGTGGTGCAAGGCTTGTAGAGCTTTTAAAGCAAAACCAATATTCTCCTTTGAGCAGTGAAAAGCAGGTTATCAGTCTTTTCCTTGGAGTGAAAGGTTTTTTAGACCTTATTCCAGTGTCAAGTGTCCGGGAGTTTGAAGATAAAGTACATAATAGCATAGATTTGTATAAAAAAGATTTGTTGGCAAAACTAGCTGCAGCTAAGCAAATTACTCCTGAGATAGAAAATGAGCTAAAGAGCTTTATTGAAGGGATTGTAAAAGAGTTTGTAGAATAGGCGGCCTGTAGGGTCGTCATCCAGAGGAGCACGCAGTGCGACGTAGGGATCCATTATAAGATTCTTCTAGAATCGTAATTATAAACCTTTTAGGCTTTATAGAATGGATTGCGACGCATCGCTATGCTCGCTCGCAATGACGGATGTGTATGTCGAATTTGAAACAGCTTAGATTGCGTATAAAAAGCGTTAAATCTACGAAAAAGATTACTAAGGCAATGCAGATGATAGCTGCAGCGAAATTGCGTAAGGCAAAATTAGGTCTTGAAAATGGATCTTTTTTTTATGATTCAGTGAAGAATGAGTTGAATAAAGTAATAGTTAGCTGTGAAGAAATAAGCACTCTTGCAAAATTAATGATGGCTAAGAATGTTGATACTACAAAACCAGCTTTGATTATTGCCTTTACTTCTGATAGAGGCTTGTGCGGAGGATTCAATCAGAATATTATTCGTATTGTCAAAAGCAAGTTGCTAGATGTATCAAATGTTAAAATTGTGGCTATAGGCAAGCGTATGATGCAATTTATAAATTTCAACTATTCTGATAATTTAGTTGCTGAATATACTAGTCATGAAATGAATGATAAAAATATAGGAGAGCTTGCAGATAATATTTTATCTATGATTAGTGATAATGCTATATCTAGCTGTGATTTATATTTTAATTTATTTAAAAGTGCTTTAACGCAAATACCAACACAAAAGCAAATAGTGCCTTTTATAGCGGATAACGAGTCTCAGAAAACAGAGATATATAGCGATGATATATTGAACAAATTATTACGTATGTATATCATAGCTGAGATAAAATATGCTTTTCTACAGAGTAGTGCTAGTGAGGAAGCTTCACGTACTACTGCTATGGATAATGCAACTCGTAATGCTGGAGAGCTTATAGATAAGCTTACTTTGGTTATGAACAGACAAAGACAAGCAAATATTACTAGAGAATTGACAGAAATAATTTCTGGCGCAGAGGCGGTTTAACTGTCATTGCGAGGAGGGCAGCGAGTCCGCATCCATTGCTTAGTTGTGGATTGTAGGGTTAGGCTTGCAGGCTTCCTCTCAATGATTATAAGTGGGGACAAATGACAAAAAATATAGGAAAAATATCTCAGGTGATTTCAGCTGTAGTTGATGTAACATTTGACAACGGTCATGTGCCTAAGTTACTAAATGCTTTAGAATGTAGCAATAATGGAAATAGGCTTGTTCTAGAAGTTGCTCAACATATAGGTGACAACACAGTTCGCTGTATTGCTTTGGATGCAACAGAAGGGCTTATGCGTGGTGTAGAGGTCGTGGATACTGGTGCAAGTGTTTCTGTTCCAGTTGGGAAGGAAACATTGGGGCGTATTATTAATGTAATAGGTGAGCCTATTGATGAAAAAGGTCCAATTAAAACAAAAACAAGAAGCTCTATTCATGCAGAAGCCCCTGAATTAGTAAATCAATCTACAGAAAAAAGTATCCTCACAACAGGAATCAAGGTGATAGATCTTATAGCTCCATATGCTAAAGGTGGTAAAGTAGGACTATTTGGTGGCGCAGGTGTTGGTAAAACGGTTTTGATTATGGAGCTAATAAACAACGTTGCAAAAGCTCATGGTGGATATACTGTTTTTGCTGGGGTTGGAGAGCGTACTAGGGAAGGTAACGATCTTTATCATGAAATGATAGATTCTGGTGTGATTAATTTGGACGATTTAGAGAAATCGAAAGTTGCTTTGGTATATGGGCAAATGAATGAACCACCTGGTGCGCGTTCTAGAGTCGCTTTCACAGGTCTTACTATTGCAGAGCATTTTCGTGATTCTGGAGGAGGGCAAGATGTATTATTTTTCGTGGATAATATATTTCGTTTTACTCAGGCTGGAGCTGAGGTGTCAGCTACATTGGGTCGTATTCCATCAGCTGTAGGGTATCAATCCACTCTCGCCACTGATATGGGGGCGCTGCAGGAACGTATTACATCAACTAACCATGGATCAATTACTTCTGTTCAGGCTATTTACGTGCCTGCTGATGATATCACAGATCCAGCTCCTGCAACCTCTTTTACGCATTTGGATGCAACAACAGTTTTAAATCGGCAAATAGCTGAAATAGGTATTTATCCAGCTGTAGATCCGTTAGAGAGCGGATCTCAAATGCTTGACCCATCTATTGTAGGGGAAGAGCATTATAAAGTTGCTAGAGATGTCCAGAAAGTTTTGCAAACATATAAATCCCTTCAGGATATAATAGCGATTTTGGGTATGGATGAGCTTTCGGAAGAAGATAAACTAATTGTTGCTAGAGCTAGAAAAATCCAAAGATTCTTATCGCAGCCTTTCCATGTAGCGGAAGTATTTACAGGAATGAAGGGGAAGCTTGTAAGTTTGGAAGATACTATCAAAGGATTTAAGGGTATTGTAGCCGGTGACTACGATTATTTGCCGGAGGCTGCCTTTTATATGGTTGGCAATATTGATGAGGCGGTGGAGAAGGCTAAAAAATTAGAAGAAAAGGTCGCATGAGATTAGATCATTCTTCATCCTCCGGCTTGACCCTAGGACCCATTTACAATTTATGGACCCTCGGGTCAAGCCCAAGGGTGGCGTTTAGGGGGTTAGCATGACAAAATCAGTTTTACATTTGCGTATCATTTCACCCAGTAAAGTAGAGTATGACAATGAGGTGGATATGGTTCTTTTACCAGGAGATGATGGTGAATTTGGGGTGTTGGTTGATCACATGAATATGGTTACTAATCTCAAAGCAGGAGTTGTAAAAATTTATACTTCTGGGAAAACAGAAAATATTGACATCGATGGTGGTGTGCTATCCGTTTATGATGGGAATAAAATAGATTTATTAACAGCATGACAGGTTGTTGTATTATAATTACTACCACAGACAAAGAGAAGGTAGCAGAAAATATTGCTACAACTCTTGTAGAGCAGGGTTTTGCTAAGTGTGTTTGGAATGATAATGTAAAAAGCACTTATATGTGGGAAGGGAAGCTAACTCATGATATTGAATATAGGATAATGATAAAATCAGCTATAAGTAATGCTGATAAAATAATTGAAGAAATAAAATCTATGCATAATTATTCTCTCCCAGGCATAGTGCAGCTTAATATAGATAGCGGGAATGAAAATTATCTTAGTTGGCTAAGGATGGGTAAATGAAAGGTACTAAAGAGATTAAGGAGCTTATAGCAAAGTCGATAAAAGCAGCAGATAATAGCTATTTTTGGGAAGACTATATGAAACAAGCTACTGCAGTTTTACATACGCTTAATTCTAAGGGGCTTGTTATAGTGCCAAAAGAGCCAAGTCTACCAATGATTCAAGCTGGGGTAAAGGCTGTTGTTATTGGCAAAACCAAGCCTCAAGAATTAGCGGATCAGATATATCAGGGTATGATTAAAGCTTATCAGAAATAATGTAATTAATAGTAGCCTAATAACTTTGGAATCCATAGATTGCTTCGCATTCTCCCACAATGAGGGATAATTCTATTCAATCCTTCAAATGGTACTTGACTATTTACCTTTTTATGCTAGAATCGCGTGCAATTTCACATAAATTAAAGGCTGGGTTAAAGTGGCTAAGAAGACAAAAAATGTTTTGGTAAAATTGGTAAGTACCGCTGGTACAGGTTATTATTTGATAAAACACCGTAATCCAAAGACTCAGACTGAGAAACTATCTTTTAGGAAATATGATCCTAGAGTTAGAAAGCATGTTATATTTAAAGAAGAAAAAAATAAATAAGGTATATTAATGGCTGTTAAAATTCGTTTAGCTAGAGGTGGCGCTAAAAAAGTTCCGTATTATCGTATTGTTGTAGCAAACGCTACTGCTCCACGTGATGGTGATTTTTTAGAAAAAGTTGGTACATATAATCCACTGCTTGCTGACAAAGAAGGTAATAGAGTTGTTTTAGTTAAAGAACGTATCAGTTATTGGTTGTCTAAGGGTGCTAATCCTACAGATAGAGTAGCAAAATTTTTGGCTGAAGCTGGTATTGATTTGCCAGAACATATAAAGAAAAAAATGGCTATAAAGCTTAAGTCTCGTACAACAAAGCTTTCTAAGAAAGCAGAAAAAGAAGCGGCAGAAGCTAAAGCAGCTGCAGCTAAAGCGGGTCCTGCTCCTGTAGTTGAAGAAGTTGCTACTGCTGCTCCTGAGGTTGTTGCAGTAGAAGAGGCTGCTCCAGCTGTTGTTGCAGATGCTCCAGTACAACAAGTATCAGAAGAAGCTGCTCCAGAAGCTGTTGCTTCTGATGAAGAAGAATCAAAAGAATAGTTCTATTTTCGTCATCATTGAGTTCCTAATGATGACGGTTTCAATAACGCCGGATTAGCTCAGTGGTAGAGCAACCGCCTTGTAAGCGGTAGGTCGTCAGTTCAAATCCGACATCCGGCACCATGCTTCGTTCTACGAATGTCCATACTGAATACATAGGTAACATATTTTATTAAATAACCTGAGCTTGATGTAAGAAAACTATAAAAGCTGATTGTTATAGGCTTT
>CAZIGS010000064.1:0-6922 GCA_964538645.1 uncultured Rickettsiaceae bacterium | reverse complement strand
GGCTAAAGCCTATAACAATCAGCTTTTATAGTTTTCTTACATCAAGCTCAGGTTACCAAACTACCCATTTGCCATAACAAAAACTTCTACCAATAAGTTCTTTGGTAAAATTGCTAGAATGGGTATGAGTAGTCACTGGTGGTTCATGGGTTTTAAGCTACATAATCAATATTCTATGTTCATGATCTAGATATTTTCATCCTATATTCTTCTAGCAAACTTGGTTTTTCTAATTTTTTTCGATTTCTCGTGCTAAATGAATAAGAAGAAGGAGCTGTAAGAGTTTGAATTTCTTGCAAAGCTTTTTGTAACCGATCTTGTTCTGGAGTTCTTCCCCATATTGCTTTTGTTGCAAGATTAGTAGCACTGGCACCTAAATATCCTAAAGTTGAAGGCACAGGTTTTTGTTCTAATTCTTTAACTATTGTTGCTATTTTATTCATAGTCTCTAAACTACAACTTTGAGCTATTATACTATTTGTAAGAATTGGTAACACTGAGCGATCAAGCTGCTCTGAAATAGTTTTTGGATCTTTTTGAGATAATATCTCTTCTATGTCAATTGTTTTTCCTTTAGGGTCAATTTTCATCATAAATGCCTTATATTCAGCATCCAATAATTTATCTAATTTGGGATCTTTTCCATATTCATGAGCAATATAAGAGAGTAAATCTATTTTGTTCTCAGCACAATATTGGCCAGGCGATGCTCCATCTATATTCTGCCAATTTTCTATAGCCCAAATTACAGGGTTTTTGCCTTCTATTGTCTTATCATCTCTTATAGCCCATTCTATCGGATCTAGTTTATAGCCAGCCAGCTGCATTCTTGCATTATTTCGGACTGCCCAGGCAATAGTATCTATGCTATCTATAGTTTTTCCATTTTCAACCGCCCAAATAATAGTGCTTTTATCATCAATTCTTGTATTTTCTCGTACTGCCCACGCAATAGGATCTATTCCATCTATAGTTTTTCCATTTTCAACCGCCCAAATAATAGGGTCTTTAGAATCAATGCTGTGAGAGTTTTGTGCTGCCCATGTTATAGGATCTATTCCATCTATGGTTTTTGAATTAGCAGATGACCATGCTATAGGATCAATCCCATCAATTTTTTGTTGCGATATTACTGACCATTTAAGTGCACGATCACCAAGTTCTGGATTATGATCATAAGCCCATACAACTGATTGCTTTCCATCTATTATTTTATCATTTTCAACAGCCCATTTCAAGGCAGGGCAATATATGTTATATCCATCGTGGTTTTGATATTCAATTACTTCTATTTTATTTATTATTGCCCATGCTATAGGATCTATTCCATCTATAGTTTTTCCATTTTGAGCTGCCCATGCTATAGGATCTATTCCATCTACTTCTTTAAATTTTTCTATAGCATATTTTAAGTGTTTTTCAGCCTGGGCTCTATATTCAGGGTGCTTGGTTGTATATTCATAAGCTGCAGAAACAGCCTCAGCTTTATGATTGTCAATTGCATATTCGATAGGATCTTTTTTAGCTATGAGGATACCATTTTCAACCGCAAATAGCATGGCAGATTTTATGGTAATTGGATCCTTGTCTATGGCAAATTTTACAGCCTTTTCGGCAAATTGTCTATCCTCATCTAAAGACCATTTTAAAGGGTTTTTTCCTTCTATTTTTTTACCATTTTTTACTGACCAAATAATAGGATTCTGAACTCCTATTTCTTTTAACCAACTACCAATTGGTGGAGTTATTTTTTCTATAATATCTAGCCTTTCTGAGAGTTCCATCATAGCTTTGCGCTGATTTATAATATCAACTGCAAAATTTTGCTCTAATTTTGGGTCTTCAACACCTGCTTGTTTTAGCTCTGCTTTGCGTCTGGCAACTATATAATTTATTTCATCATCTGTAATTTGAAGCATTTCTTTTATTGAATCATTTAATTTTTTGGGATCCAACATATTAGTTGCATATCCTCGTTCCCTAAAATTTTCAATCATATTTGATATGATACTATCAGCACTAGTACCCACTCCATACAAACCAGTCCCAGTATATGACCCGGCTCTACCTTGATCGATTTTAACAGCTTCATATTTATAGATTGCCTCTCCAGATTCAGGGTCTTGTCCTATCTTGGTTCTATTTACACCAGTGTTCCATTTGTGATAATCGATATCGCCTAAAAATATGCAAGCTGCAATTACTTTTTCAAATCCTTCTATTTTAGGTAGTAATGAGCGATGTGCTGTTTGAAAATCGTGAAATGTACTAAAATTAGTTGAATCATATAATTCAGATGTAATATATATTTTGTCCGATAATGGTTTAGTAGTACTTGGCCCTCCAGCTGAAGCTGCTCCTTCATCTTTAACCCATTTTCCATCTTCTTGTTTCCATATAGATGCTTTTTTAGCATTATTCAGATTTGTCCTAAATTTTTCTATATCTTCTTCTCCTACTACTAGACTTATCTGTGGAGCTCTATCGTAAAGAAATCTTTGAAATAATGGTCCAAAAATATATTCTACTACAAGATCTTGTTTATCATTCTTTTCTTCTTTATCTTTTGGATCATGAGAAGCAACTTTAGCCAAATATTTTTCTTCAGCTGGCGCATCTAAATCAGCTACAAAATTCCCTTTAGTTAGGCCATCTCCTTTTGTACCAGAGTTTTTTTCTCTTGTAGGCACAAAACTATTGAGAGATCTTACTCCCTTTTTCTTGAAATGCTCTTCTATATTACGTTTTTCTGCTTCAGATATTTTTCTTCTACCACTAGACCCACCGTCTATCTCATCTTGAATTGCATTTTTTTTATCTTTGCTCATAATATACCTAATAATATTGTTCAGCCTAATGTTCAAGGAAAGCTTAACAAGGGAACACTTTAACAGCCCCAATACTACTGACTATTAGGTGGTCACCTTAATCATACCACTTCATCTTCTAAAGTACTTTATCCAAAATATATAAACAACATCAATTTATAGTTTGAAGTAAACTGTATAGATATATTAATAAACAGTTGCAAAAAAACCTTAGACCCTATATTCATGAATAAATAGAGATTTATGTATTAGCGCATAACAGACCAAAATATAATAGTGGTGTGGGACACGTAAATAGTACTTTTAAAGAGGAATTTTAGTCAAGACCTATTCTTGCCGAGTCCGTTGGTGATTTTAAATATCGCTTCAATAAAGCTGTGCAAATATATAATTCATACAGACCTCATTTTAGCTTGCAAGGTCTAACCCCATTCGAGTATACTGCGCAAATCTTAGCTAAATTAACTTGTCTCTATCATATGAACTTATACATAATAGTTAAAATTACTTGACAAATTAGTAATAATAATATATATTTCTTACATTACAATTTAATTCAAATAGGTGTCGATTATGACTATAGAAGGAGATACATTTGAAGCTCGAGGAATACAATTTACTGATGTATTAGCTCAAGAAGTAGCGGAGAATATTAGAACAGCTCAACATAGGCACGGGCTTGAAAATTTTATCTTTAGTAACAATAGATTTATGGATGATAGTTTCCGAATCATACTAAATGCTATGAGGAAGGACCCTTCAGATTTGAAATTAAGTAATAATAGTCTGACCCATACTCAGCTTGCTCAGCTAGGACATTATATAAACTCAACATCTAGTATTGGAACCTTTTCACTTGAAGGGGACAATATAGGAGCAAATTTTGGTTTAATACGCGGTATCGGTACAAAACATATTAATACAATCATATTAGATAGCGCTGTTGATAAAAATGCTTTTGGAGATTTTGCTGTATCTTTTGCTGCTGTTGAAGCCGCAGCACCAGCTGCTAGACAAGTCAATCCAAATGAAAGAGGTGCAGTACTTACAGTATATAAAGCTAATGATGCTATTATTAGTGCACTAGCAACTATAGTTGGATCTAATACTCCATTAAAGCTTCTAAGTATAAGAGGAGAAAGGGAAGAAGCGGCTGCTGCTGAAGCTGCCACACTTGTAAAACTAGCAGATGATCAAGTTATTGCTTTGGCCGATGCTTTGCAGTTTAATCGTACTATAACTAGTGTGGATATAGGGGGCTGTATTTTAAGTAGAAACGCTTTCGAGGCTTTGCGTAATGCTGTACTAGTGAATACTAGTATTACTAATCTTCAATTATTTACTACTGATATTTCTTTCGATGATGGAGCGCTTAGAAGAGCAGAAGAATTTGTGCAAAGCCGTGGCGTTGATTCCAAAAATGCTAACCGAGTAGGAAAAAACATGCTTGCCATACAAGGACAATTTAGAGTTTCACAAAATGAGGCTCTAGAGATGGCAAGAATGCAAGAAGAGATGGAGGGACAAGTTGCTGTTAACGCTTCTCAAGCTGAAATTGAAGGAGCAAGGGCAAGTATGGCTAGAGCACAAACTCACACAGACCCTTCTGTAAGAGCTAGTCGTATAGCAGAAGCGGAGGCTACAATAGCAAAAAAGCAGGAATTAGCGCAAAGAAGGCTAGATAAAGAAAAAGCTGCAAGAGCAGCAGAAGCAAGAGCTCAAGAAGCAAAACAAGCTCGTGCAGCAGAATTATCAAAAAGATATGCTGAAATAAATAAGCTAGCTCAAGAAGAGGAGTTAAGAAGACAGCAACAGACAGAAGAGGCTAAATTAGCGGCTTTAAAAGAAGAACAAGCTGCTATAGCCAGAAGAGATGCAGAAGAAAAAGTAGCTAGAGAATTAGCCGCAAGAAAAGCAGCTGAAGAAAAACTGAATAAATTGAAAGCTCAGATGCAAGATAAACTAGAGGAAATGAAACCAGCTAAAGCACATTTAGATGAATGTTTAAAGGACCATTCTAAGCTGGTAGATAATTCAAAAGCGACTCGGGCAGAATTAGAAATATTATCAAAAAAATTGGAAAAAGCCAGTAAGCCTGATGCTAACGTACAAAGAAAGCAAGACATTGAAGCTAAATTAGCGCAATGTACAAAAGATCAAAAAACTATAGAAGCTAGATTGGAGCAATTGGCAAAAGATGATGTTCAGTTGAGACAAGATATGGCTATTCATGAAAGAATATCCACTGTTCAGTTAGACGCTATGGAAAAGGCCATAAAGGCTGCAAAAGGAAGCGCTAAAGTGCAAACAAAAAAGTTCCATAACGCAGAATTTGTTACAACTCAAGAAGAGATTGCCAAAATCATAAAGCAGCTTCAGGTGAATAAAGGAGAGACTGAACATCAAACTAAATTATTAGAGGGTGCAATAGACTTAGGAAAAGCTCTTAATAGTCTTTTGACAGCCTTAGAAGCTGCAATTGCGCAAGATCTAGCAATGACTAGGCCTCTAGAACAAAAAATTAGCGACTTACAAGAGAAAGCTGCAGCGAATGAAAAAGCATTGGTTGTTAAAGCTGCTCAACTTCAAGATTGTAAAAATAGTATTGTAAAACTATATCATGAATTTATAGAGTGTGAAGGTATTTTAGCTGCCTCTTCAGATATTCCTGATGCTAAAGCAGAAGCGGATCAAATGCATGCTGCAGTGACTCAGGTAATAGGTGATGCTGAGCAATGTATGGATCTGTCATAAATTTTGTGTAAGTAGTTGAAGTTGAGTTTGTGAGTATGTGGGTAAGTTTTGCAAAAAGGGTATAACTATATACATGGCAAGATCCATTCACGTAATTCTCACAGGCCATTATTCTATTGTTTCTAGTGCCCTCTCTACCTTAAAGCATTAAAATGCTTCTATATCAAAGATATTACGGAATTTTATAACAATCGTAAACTCATACTCCACCTAAAGGTTCATATGTCTCCTCCATATCTTAGATTAAATTATCACCAATTTCTCTATACTAGGATAAGGGTATTTTTCATCCATTCCTTTTACATCATCGATGGTATATTTTTTGTAATAATGATATTTAACTAATGTTCTTGTTAACTTTATCTAAAGTATTTGCAATAGCTGCAGCAGTTGTAGCTAAATATTTTGAATCAAAAAGTGAATTATGTTCTCCAGGAATACTGATAACTTCTATATTTTGTATCAAATTTTTCCACCAGGAATATCTAAAGTTCTCATCATCCTCTGTATTAATTTGAGCATTTAGTAATACTACTTTACCATTGTAAGGTTGCATTTTATAGTTAGCAGTTTTTTTCTTATTAATATCAGTATTTTGCTTTAGCAATTCTATAAAATCTTCCTGAGTTTTTTGCCTATATTCCTCAGTGCTTTTACCACGTCCTAAATCAATTAAAATTAAAGCTTCTAATTTTTCTTTATCTTGTTCTAATTGTTGTGCAATTTCATATGCTACTAATCCACCAAATGACCAACCACCAATTAAGTATGGTCCCTCAGGTTGTATTGACTTAATTAATTTAATATACTCTTTTGCAACATTTTCTACAGTAGGAAAACCATTATTAGGATTATTAAAATATGGATTATTAATACCAAAAATTGGATTACTATTAATATATTTCCTTAAGCCTATATAACAAAAAGATAATCCTCCAGCTGGATGTATTAAAAAAAGCGGTGTATTTATACCCTCATCTTGTATATGAATTAATGAGCTATTGTCTATATGTTTTTTTTCTATTTTAATTGATTCAGTAAGAGAGTGAATTGTAGAATTCTTAAATATATCCATAACAGATATTTGTCTAGAATATTTTTTACTTATTTTATCTGAAAGTTTAATTGCAAGAAAGGAATTACCTCCTATTCTAAAAAAGTTATCATATATACTAATATTTTTAACAGATAAAACGTCTTCCCAAATTTTTAGCATAATTAATTGATTAATTGTATTCGGGTAAACTATTTCGGTAGGATTAGCATAAAGATTTTTGGATGGAGCAGGAAGAGAGTTATAATCTAATTTACCATTAGGGCTAAAAGGTATTTTGTCTATA
>CAZIGS010000063.1:0-6943 GCA_964538645.1 uncultured Rickettsiaceae bacterium | reverse complement strand
GTGGAATGAGGGAAACCCCTGCCAAACCATCATTGGAAAAATTACAAAAAGATGCCGCAGACCTGAAAGGTAAAAAAGTAAAAATAGCTGATGATATAGTAAAATACCAAGGGAAGCCAACAAAAATCGACTTTAGCCTTATTCCAGGTAGATTAGGCGCGGATAAAAAAGTAGGTAAAATTACTACTGCTATCACTGATACAAAAGGTACGATATTAAGGACAATAACTATGGAATCGGCAGATAGCCAAGCTGAGATTAATAAATATAAAATGCATTATACACTTTTAGATCAAAAATCCAAAGGGAAAATAGACTGGGAAATTGGACAACGTGAATGGGTAGATGGTAGTAATAATAAACTATTTAATTATGATCTTGCGATCCCAACACACAAGACTGAAATTGAGCAAATAATCAAAGACTATAATAAGGACGAATTAAAATTACGACCAGATGTAATCGTACCTGTTCCACAAACTTGGGATGGAAAAGATGATACAGGCACACATGTTGCTAAAGGACAATATAAATTTACTATGCAATGGGAAATTTTAGGTCCAAACAATAATGTTGAAACAGTAAAAGAACCTTCAGATACTGTATTGCCTATAGCTGATACATATATAGAAAATGGACATACTATGCTAGGCTTTGAAAATGGTAAAACTGTTCGTTTAGAAGATGTTCTAGGGTGGGTTTAGGTGATATTAAGGCCTGGGTGAGTTGACCCCCCGTCATTCTCGGACGCAGACCTGAAAACCCATAATAACAATAGTAATGGGTCCTCGGGTCAAGCCCGAGGATGACGGCACATGAACTGGCGTCCAGAGTCTTTTTGTCACCGAGAATTTAATGCGTCTAACTCCAAAGAATGGGATAACTCTAGCTTTTATAAATCACTTAACTATGAACCCTAACTTCTCATTACTATTCCCCCATACAAATAGGATAGCATTAGCCGTGTCAGGCGGCCCGGATTCTATTGCCATGATGCATATGTTACATGAATGGGCTTTGGATGCAAAAAAAGAAATAATCATCCTCACAGTCAATCATAACCTTAGAAAAGAAGCAAAGGAAGAATGCGACTTTGTTAAAGAATCAGCATCTAAGCTTGGACTGAAATATGTACCACTTGAATGGGTTCATGATGGCGTCACAAGCAATGTACATGATAGAGCCAGAGAAGCCAGATATAACTTAATGACCCATTGGTGCAAAGACAATAATGTACCAGTCTTATGCACAGCACATCATATGGATGATAGGGTAGAAAATTTCTTCATACGCGTTTCAAAAGGCGCAGGTATTCTAGGTCTTATTGATAGGCAGAAAATTATATATAATGATATAGAAGTAATCCGCCCGCTTTTTGACTATAAAAAATCTGATTTAATCTCATATTTAAATGATAGAGATATAGAATATTGTATAGATAAATCGAACGAAGATCCCAAATATTTACGCTCCAATATAAGAAAATGGATTGCACTTTTGCCCAAGGAAATTGACCCTGATTTATTCAGACAAAGAATAATTAGTGTAAAAGAAAATCTATCAAGAAGCGCAGAAGTAATTGAAAGAATCTTCACAGAAGAACTCCAATTTAAAGCCAAAATTCATAAAGATCATGCAATACTATCTACTTTGCCACAGGACAAAGAAATTGCCTATATGGTATTATCACATTTGATTGCCATGATTGGCGGAGCTAAAGCCTCACGCCTTGATTCTATCGAACTTCTTTATAACAACCTTAATTCGCCTAAACCTATAAAATCTACACTAGGTGGATGCCTAATTGAGAACAAAAATGGTGAGATATTGTTCTATAAAGAGATTGGTCGTAAGAATTCTAATACCAAATCTTGAAAAAATCCTAGCAATACCCATATAAGTAAGTATGATTTGATAATCATCGTTGGAGTAATCCTTAGCTATAGGCGGGGACGACTGCATCAAGTAACGATGATATATATTATTAAGGAATAGAGAGCATATGGGTAATCAGGGAAAGAATTTTCTTATTTGGGCAGCAATTTTCATTACATTAATTGTTACATTTAATATATTACAAGGCGACATTGCAGGAGATGGCCAAAATTTACCAATATCTGACCTATTAGGTAAAATATCAGACAAGCAAGTTTCAAACGTACGTATTCAGGGCAGAACTTTAGATGGTACATTAAATGATGGTTCAAAATTTGTAACTTATATAGGCGAATATCCTGATATAATAAACAAGTTAAGTGATAGTGGAGTAAAAGTTGAAGTACTACCACCTGATACTAAAATGAATAATTTCCTTAGCATATTTATTTCATGGTTCCCTATGTTCTTACTCATAGGTGTATGGGTATTCTTTATGCGCCAAATGCAAGGTGGAGGAAAAGGAGCCATGGGCTTTGGTAGATCTAAAGCTAAGCTTTTATCAGATAAAGGCCCAAAAGTTATGTTTAAAGATGTAGCTGGTATTGATGAGGCCAAAGAAGAATTAGCAGAAATAGTAGATTTTCTTAGAGACCCAGGTAAGTTCCAACGTCTAGGTGGTAAAATCCCGAAAGGTTGTTTGCTTATTGGCCCTCCAGGTACTGGTAAAACAATGCTTGCAAAAGCTATCGCAGGTGAGGCAAATGTACCTTTTTTCAGCATCTCGGGCTCTGATTTCGTAGAAATGTTTGTTGGTGTTGGCGCAAGCCGTGTAAGAGACATGTATGAACAAGGGAAACGCAATGCCCCATGTATCATATTTATTGATGAGATTGACGCTGTTGGTAGAAGCCGTGGTATTGGAATGGGTGGCGGAAATGACGAACGTGAACAAACTCTTAATCAGCTTCTTGTTGAAATGGATGGTTTTGAGGCAAATGAAGGCGTAGTAATTATAGCAGCAACAAACCGACCAGATGTACTAGACCCTGCTCTGCTTCGCCCTGGTAGATTTGACAGACAAATAACAGTACCAAATCCTGATATAGACGGGCGCGAACAAATTTTACAAGTACATATTGCAAAGATAAAGCATAATGAAAATATTGACTTGCGAGTATTGGCAAGAGGAACCCCAGGCTTTTCTGGTGCTGAGCTTGCAAATATGATCAATGAAGCTGCTCTACTTGCTGCTCGCCAGGGAAAAAGCAAAGTAGATATGATTGACCTTGAGAATGCCAAGGACAAAGTTATGATGGGAGCTGAACGTAGGTCTCTTGCAATGTCAGATGAGCAGAAAAAACTTACTGCATACCATGAAGGTGGCCATGCACTTGTGGGACTACATCTTCCAGCATCGGACCCTATTCATAAAGCTACCATAATCCCTAGAGGAAGATCATTAGGTATGGTAATGAGACTTCCGGAAAATGATAGATTTTCTATGCCACGCGATAAGATGGAAGCAGATATAGCAGTTGCTATGGCTGGTAGAGTTGCTGAGGAAATGATTTTTGGCAGAGAGAAGGTTACTTCTGGTGCATCTTCTGACATTAAAATGGCTTCAAAAATGGCCAGAGCAATGGTAAGGGAATGGGGCTTAAGCGACAAAATAGGGCCAGTTCTACATTCTGAAGGAGGCGATGATCTATATAATTCTGGCAGATATCATAGTGAGAACTCTGAATATACTGCACAAATTATTGATCAAGAGGTCAAGGCCATAATAGAACAAGGATATAACACTGCTAAAAACATCCTAACGAAAAATATTAAACAGCTCCATAGTTTGGCTGAAGCTTTGATTGAGCATGAAACTCTGAGTGGATCTCAGATTCAGGATTTGCTTGCCGGTAAAAAGATAGAGTTTGATGGAACTCATAGCCCAGCTTCTTATAAAAAATCAAAAGTAGCTAAGAAGCCTGATACAGAAACAGAAAAGAAAGAACCTGCAAAGAAAAAATCTGAAGCTAAAAAGAAGAAAAAAGAAGAGGAGTGATATCTATCGTCATGGATCAAGAAAATTGCATCATTCGTTTTCCAAACATTAGTGTCATCAGAGGATTAGTGTCATACCAGACTTGATAGGTGATCCATAAATTAGTAAACTAGATCCCAGCTTCCGCTGGGATGACGCTAATGCTTCCGCTGGGATGACGCTAATGCTTCCGCTGGGATGACGCTAATGCTCGATGAGACGACAAAGGATTACCATAAAAGACACGCCAAAGAATAAACTGTGAGCGATTGATACGAAAACCTTAATAGTAACAAAGTGAAAAAACAATTACATTTATATATTATTGCAATATTTTTAACCGGTCTAATTTCAGGCCTAGCAGCTGCTTTTTTAAGATATTCTATAAATTTCATACATGATCTTTTATTCTACGGGCAATTGAGCTTTCATGATCATTACAACCTAGATTCAACCTCGCAGTTTCCTAATTGGTACATAATAATTATGCCTGTTATTGGGTCCTTAATAGTTTCTTTTCTTATTAAACAATTCGCACCTAAAGCTAAGGGACATGGAATACCAGAAGTAATGTTCTCAATTAGACAAAATAAATTCTCAATTAAGCCTGGTATTGCATTCATTAGAGCAATAGCTGCTACCATATCAATTGGATCTGGAGGTTCAGCTGGCACTGAGGGCCCTATAGTTCAACTATCAGCAGCAATCGGTTTAATACAAACTTTATATACGAAACATTTGTCTGATATACAAAAAGCCACTTTACTTGCGTGTGGAGCATCTGCTGGCTTAGCTGCTACTTTTAACGCACCATTAGCAGGTGTTTTTTTTTCTATGGAGTTATTATTGCCAGTAATAACTTTATCAACTCTAATTCCAGTTATCGCTTCTACATCTACAGCAATCATCGTAAGTCATTTAATATTTGGTGATAATATATTTTTTCAAATAGATATAACATCGATTAGTAATGAATTTAATTTAAATAGTTATATGCTTCTTGGATGCATAATGGGCATAGCATCTGCATGTTTTATTACTATCTTAGATAAATTTGAAATTTATTTTGAGGAGTTAAAATATAGTGCTTTTATAAAACATGCTTTTGGAATGTTTGTAGTTGGAATAATTTTATATACTATGTTTGAATTTACTGGCGAATATTATGTAAGTGGAGAGGGGTTTATTAGTATCAATAAGATGCTTAATAATCAGATTAATGGATATAGCTTCTTACTGTTAATATTATTTTTTCTAAAACTGCTTGTAACATGCCTTACACTAGGGTCTGGAGGCGCAGGCGGAATATTCATCCCTTCCCTTTTTATGGGTGCAAGCTTGGGGGGATATTATTATATTATGGCACAAAATATATTTGTAACTCTAGAGTCTCAACCTCTAAATTTCGTTATAGCAGGAATGACTGGTATGCTAGCAGGAACAACTGGGGCATTACTTACAGCAGTAATAATATTGCTTGAGACAACGCATTGTTACTATTTAGCTTTCCCTTTGATAACTACTGCTTTATGCGCAACCGCTACTAAATACTTATTAGTGAGAGATAGTATTTATCATTTAAAGTTAAATCAAAAAATGGACATAATGATGAAAAGTAAGTAATTTACTATAATTACCTTCTCACAAGACTAAGCAGCATCTTTTTATTCAATACACCAATAGAGAAAGCAGCTACAATATATATAATAAAACCGCCAGCTAATGATACAAATACATTTGTAATACGGTATAAAATTGTGTCGCTATTAAAAATCTCTACCAAAAACTCATATATTATCCACATGCTTACAGAGCATATAGCTGCAGAGAAAACTATCTTCACAATAAAAACGATTAGCTGTTTATTAACTGCAAAAAATCCATGAATTTTTGCATATTTTGAATATAAATACACACTATACCAACTTGCTAATGAGGAACCCAAAGCAATGCCCACATAGGAATGCGTTTGCATAAAAATCAGGTTTAAAATTACATTAGCAATTATCGTATATATAGTAATACGCATAGGTGTTTTTGCATCTTGATGCGCATAAAAAACTGGGGTAAATATTTTGGACAAAACAAAAGCAGGAAGCCCATAAGCAAAAGCGGCTAAAGTATTCGCTGTATTCATTGTATCTTCATGAGTAAAAACACCATATTCATAAATTAACTGTATAATTGGTACTGATAATACTACAAGAGCTACAGAACATGGAAGTGTTAAAAACAAACCTATCTTTATTGCATCATCTTGTGTTTTATACGCTTCCTCTAACTTATTAGTTTTATAAAGCTTAGATAAAGTAGGTAAAAGCACTGTACCGAATGTCACACCAATCACAGACATTGGAAGCTGATATAATCTGTCAGCATAGGATAATATAGAAACCGCACCAGGAATAAAGCTAGCTATGGACTGCGAAATAAAGAGATTTATCTGGACGACACCAGCTGTAATTGTAGCAGGAATCATCAGCTTTAGTAATTTTGATATATCCTCATCATGATGAGTAAATTTGGGCATTTTTAACCTTAGACCTGCTCTATAAGCGAAGAAAAGCATAAATATCAGCTGAATAATACCAGAAAGCGTAATTGAAATAGCAATAGCATGATAATTAGTAAAATATCCATTCAAGAATATAGTACCTCCTATGATACCTATATTCATTATTATTGCAGATGCTGCATAAGAAGCAAATCTACCTATAGAATTCATCATTCCACCAATAAGCGCTGAAAGGCAGATAAAAAGTAGATAGAACATCGTTATACGGCATAACAATACTGTAAGATCGAATTTATCTTGATCTGCTTTAAAACCAGGTGCTAAAACTACCATAAGCTCTGGCATAAAATATTGCATAGCAAATATTATTAGTAGTAATATTACCGTTAGTAGTAAAAATATCTTGCTCGCAAACTGCTCGGCTAAAATTTTAGAAGTAACAAATTTCTCACTAAAAATTGGCACAAAGACTGATGCAAGTGCACCCTCTCCGAAAATACGTCTAAAAAGATTAG
>CAZIGS010000062.1:0-6961 GCA_964538645.1 uncultured Rickettsiaceae bacterium | reverse complement strand
ATTTTTACTTTTTTTAGCACATAAAATTTATTTACTACAACTAAACCCCAAAAGATTTTCCACAACCACATTTGCTTTTTTCATTTGGATTATTAAACACAAAACCAGATTTAAAGTCTCCTTCTACATAATCCATTTCGGTTCCTAAAAGATACATAATAGCTTTTGGATCAATGAGAATTCTTACATCATCTATTTCTACCACTTCATCAAATTGCCCTTTACTATCAGCATATTCGACATTATATGTAAATCCTGAGCATCCACCAGATTTCACTCCTATTCTTATACCAAATGACTTCTTGCCACGCTGTTTTAATAGATGTTTAATCTGGTTAACAGCGTTGTCTGTAACAGTGATTGGGGCATTGCGTTTTGCAACTTGAGCCATAATTATGCTATTCTCTTTTTACTTTCATAGTCCGCTATTGCTGCTTTCACAGCCTCTTCTGCAAGCATAGAGCAGTGGATTTTTACAGGTGGTAGAGAAAGATGCTCTGCTATTTCGGCATTTGTGATTTTAGATGCATCATTGATGTTTTTGCCTTTCATTAATTCTGTTACATATGAACTTGAGGCTATTGCAGAACCGCACCCAAATGTTTTAAATTTCGCTTCTTCAATGATACCTTCTTCACTCACTCTTATCTGCAACTTCATCACATCACCACATGCTGGAGCTCCAACAAGTCCTGTGCCTACATTTTCATCATTTTTATCTAGTGAACCTACATTACGCGGGTTCTCGTAATGATCGATCAGTTTTTTACCATATGCCATGTTATTCCTCCTTTTAATTACCCTCATTCTCGGGCTTCACCCAAGGATGACGACATCTATTAATATAATGACTACTAGTGTTCCGCCCATTTAATACTACTCAAATCTATCCCCTCTTGTACCATTTCCCAAAGAGGACTTAATTCACGTAATTTCTCTATTTTACTTAAAATCAACTCTACCGCATAATCTATTTCCTTTTCTGTAGTAAACCTACCTATGCCAAATCTTATAGAAGTATGCGCTAGCTCATCACCTACACCTATTGATTTAAGTACATACGATGGCTCCAAGGAAGAAGAGGTACAAGCAGAGCCTGATGACACAGCTAGGTCTTTTATTGCTAAAATCATCGATTCTCCTTCTATATATGCAAAACTCAGATTTAAATTACCAGGATAGCGTGATACCGCGCTACCATTCAAATATATATCTTTTACAGAACTAGTTATTTTATCTAAGAATCTATCGGATAATTTTTTGATTCTTGCGTATTCCTCCTTCATTTCTAAGCCTGCTATTTCTGCAGCTTTCCCAAATCCAACTACAAGTGGTGTGGGGACTGTTCCAGATCTCATACCTCTTTCTTGTCCACCACCATTAAAAATTGGCAACAGTCTAACACGGGGTTTACGCCTTATGTAGAGAGCACCTACTCCTTTAGGACCATAAATCTTATGACTAGATATAGATGCTAAATCAATATTACATTTTTGTACATCAATAGGAATTTTGCCAAATCCTTGAGCTATATCACTATGAAAAAATATCTTATTTTCTTTTGCGATTTTACCAATTTCTTCTAGTGGCTGAATAACACCTATTTCATTATTTACAGCCATTACAGATATTATAGAGGTTTGAGGTGTGATAGCTGCTTTGAGCTTATCAAGATTAACCAAACCGTCTTGATCCACGGCTAAATACGTCACCTTGAACCCTTCTTCTTCAAGATGGCGACATGCATCTAGAACACATTTATGCTCAGTCGCTAATGTAATGATATGATTTTTTTGATCTTTATAAAAACGAGCGACTCCTTTTAGTGCAAGATTATTAGATTCAGTTGCTCCAGAAGTAAATATTATTTCTTTAGGTTCTGCTCCTATGAGTTTTGCAACCTGCCCCCTTGCTAATTCCACAGCTTCTTCTGACTCCCAACCATATGAATGACTACGCGAATGCGGATTACCAAATTTTTCTGTAAAATATGGAATCATTGCCTCAACGACTCTTGAGTCAGTCGGTGTAGTAGCTTGATAATCAAAATATATCGGCATTTTAACGCCAGAATCCACCAGAATTTGTCTCATTTGCTCTAAACTCATCTTAAACCGCCATTTTCAATTTATACCATTTCCAAAATAAACTGCGTAAAAGGAATTTAAGTACGAGTTTGCGCAAGCCTATATTGAATAGGCGCGTAAAGACGAGGTTCCGAACAATTCCTTTCACGCTGTTAATTTCGGAACTTGGTGTGATTTTTTCCATAATGTCTCCCATATAGAGACAAATTTTTCTATATCTGATAATGTAGAATCTAATCCTAGAGATACTCTAATAGCCCCACTTGCTTCTTCTTTATTATATCCCATACCAGATAAAACATGTGAATTTTGAATTTTACCAGAAGAACATGCTGATCCACCACTTAAAGACACACCATGCAAATCAAAATAGATCAACTGAGTTTGCACGTCTACTCCAGGCATGTTAATCATTGAAGTATTTGCTATCCTATTCAATCCCTTGCCAAAAATTACCGCTTCTGGACAAACATCCAATATCATCTCTTCCATTCTGTCTCTCAGTTTTGAAATAGAATTATATCTAGATAAGTTTTTTACTGCAATTTCTGCTGCCTTTCCAAACCCTACAATAGCTGGCACATTCTCAGTTCCAGCCCTTCTACCTTTTTCTTGTCCACCTCCAATAATTTGGGGTTTTATGTGAAATACCGCCTTATGAACTAATGCAGCGCTACCAATAGGTCCTCCAATTTTATGAGCAGATATTGTAGCAAAATCTAGACCCAACTCAGATATATTAAGCGGCATTTTCCCAAAAGCCTGAATACAGTCGCTATGTAGCAGCATTCCCTGTTGATGAACAATATCAGATATAGTTTTAATGTCTTGAACTATACCAGTTTCGTTATTAGCAAAAATAATAGAGACAAGAGACTTGGGTGCCATAGAAGCTAAGGCATTAGTTAGAGAAGGTAAATCTATCATGCCATTTTTGCTGACTTCGATAATTATCATGCTAGGATTTTTTTTCGAAGTTTCCAAAATTGATAGATGTTCCGTAATCGAAATAGCTATTTCCTTATCCTCAAAATTATGCAGAAGTAAATTATTTGCCTCTGTACCGGATGATGTAAAGCATATTTCATAATCATCTCTACCTAGCTTTATTCCTAGAGAATTTGCTATTTTTTCTCTTGCATCTTCAACCATAGATTTTGCATTCCTACCATGGTAATGTATAGACGAAGGATTGGTTGCGAAGTCTAAAGATTTGCAAATGGATTTTTTGACCTCTGGTAACATTGGAGAAGTAGCGTTATGATCTAGATAAATATGAGCATTGCTGTTTTTAGAATTTAACACATCTGCCAATGTAATATCTTTTAAATAATCTATAATTTTTCCTTCTAGTCCGTTCCATAGATCATGAGCTAAGCATTTTATAGCTTGAGGCATGCATGTGTTTTCTTTTTTATTACCGCATTTTGTAATGTTTATTTCTTCTTCTACAGCATTTGTAACGCTATATACGTTGATTTTACTTGGACTATGCGCAAGCCTATAACCTCCCCCAGGCCCTCTTACAGACTCAACTATATTTTCTTTTTTTAATCTAGCAAAAATCTGTTCAAGATAATTGAGAGAAATTCCTTGTTTGTTGGCAATTTCTGCCAAAGCAACGGATTTATCTTGTCCATATTTAGCTAAATGCAGCACTGCCATTACTGAGTAGCGCCCTTTTGTGGTAAGTATCATAACAAAAAAATTAATTTCTTCTTGATTTTTTTATAATAAACAAGTACTATAGCTGACCAAAACAAATCCTCTAGTAGTTATGTTTGTTGTAACTCCTGAGAATATTATAAATAACCAACTATTTTAGTCAAGTATTATGCCAGAAGTTTTTTTTAATGGACCAGCGGGCCGTATAGAAGGAAGATATATACAGTCTGAAAACAGAAGCGCACCGGTCGCACTAGTGTTACACCCTCATCCGTTATATGGCGGAACCATGAATAACAAAGTAGTGTATTCCACATATAAGACATTAGCAGATAATGGCTTCACTGTTCTAAGAATAAATTTTCGGGGTGTTGGAAAATCTCAAGGGCAATTTGATAATGGCGTAGGCGAATTAACAGATGCTGCAACAGCATTAGACTGGCTACAGTTACAGAATCCTTTAGCATCACAGTATTGGATTGCTGGCTTCTCTTTTGGTTCATGGGTGGGGATGCAGCTTATTATGCGCAGACCAGAAATTGCTAGCTTTATCGCAATTTCACCACCAGTAAACAAATATGATTTTTCCTTTCTTTCTCCATGCCCTATACCTGGATTAATAGTCCAGGGAGATCAAGATAGTATAGTGCAGGAAGAAGTAGTAGCTGGATTGGTTGATAGACTCTCTAAACAAAGACAATCTCAGATATATTACCATGTTATAAATGGCGCGGATCATTTTTATCGTACAAAACTCGCTACGCTAGAAGAAACAATATCAGAACATCTAAAGACAAATCTACTTAATGCCCAGCGTCCGGCATCCAAAAAACAATCCAAAATTCAGCAAAAAGTATTGTTGGATTGATTTTGTTCACGCTCAGCGTAAATTCCTCAATGCAATTGTAGAATTTTTACAGCCTCATTGTGGATTTCACTTAGTTCTCTGCTTATTAGACAACAACAATTCTGTCTATTTATTGACATAATCTATTTGTCCCTTATTATATTGAGTACAATAAAATATTGAATAAATTATATGTCTACCGCATTTTTGAGTGGCCTTGGAACAGGTTTTGGACTCATTATAGCTATCGGAGCTCAAAATGCTTATGTTCTAAAGCAAGGCATATTGCGAAATAATCCTTTTGCCATAGCTCTGACCTGCTCTACAATAGATGCAATCCTAATTGCAGCGGGAGTAAGCGGCCTGGGCATTCTAATTACCTCCAGCCCCATATTATTAAATATCGCCCGTTACGGTGGCGCTGCATTTTTAATATATTATGGTGTGAAGTCTTTTTTATCTATATTCAAATCAGAGGTATTAAACATAGACTTGAAAGAAAAATCTGCAGGCTTAAAAAATACTATACTTACTGTAATAGCTCTAAGTTTACTAAACCCTCACCTGTATTTAGATACATGCGTTCTGATTGGGACGATAGGATCACAGTTTCATGAGGTAGAAAGATCATATTTCACATTAGGTGCTATTGGTGCATCATTTATATGGTTTTTTACTTTAAGCTATGGAGCTGCTTTTTTAATGCCATTATTCAAAAAACCCTTAGCCTGGAAAATACTTGATTTCATAATTGCAATAATAATGTGGCTTATAGCTGCATCCTTGATCTTTTATATGAATTAATGGAGATATAATATGGATAAGAAATCTTTTTATTTAGATGCTTACCGCAAAATGTTGCTAATTCGTAGATTCGAAGAAAGATGTGGACAACTATATGGCATGGGTCTTATAGCGGGCTTTTGTCATTTATACATAGGTCAGGAAGCTGTAATTACTGGTGTAGATCTAGCATCTAAAAAAGGCGATCATACTATTACAAGTTATAGAGATCATGGACATATTCTTTTGGCTGGAATTGAACCTAAATATGTACTTGCAGAGTTAACCGGCAGAGCCGCTGGGTGTTCTAAAGGAAAGGGTGGATCTATGCATATGTTCTATCCTGAAAATAATTTTCATGGAGGACATGGGATTGTAGGAGCTCAGGTTCCACTTGGAACTGGAATTGCATTTGCAGAAAAATATAAAGGCAGCAACAGTATTTGCTACACGTTTTTTGGAGACGGAGCAACGCACCAAGGTCAAGTATACGAAGCATTTAACATGGCTAGTCTATGGAAATTACCTGTAGTTTATATTTTAGAAAATAATGAATATTCTATGGGTACATCAGTAGCGAGATCAACCGGGTTCCCAGATCTATGGAGGAAAGGTGAATCTTTCGGAATACCAGGAAAAAGAGTTAACGGGATGGATCTAGAAGAAGTTTATAATGCCGTTAAAGAAGCCTCAGATTTTGTACGTTCAGGAAAAGGTCCATTTTTACTAGAAATGAAAACATACCGCTATCGAGGTCATTCTATGTCTGATCCAGCAAAATACCGAACCAAAGAAGAGGTGGAGTCATATAAAGAAAATCATGACCCTATCAATAACGTAAGAGATAAGATTTTAGCAAATAAATATGCTACTGAAGAGCAGTTAAAGACAATTGAAAAGGAAATAAAAGACACTGTACAAGAAGCGGCGGATTTTGCTACTAATGCTCCTGAGCCAGATCTTGATGAGCTATACACTGATGTGTTTGTGGAGTAATATCTAGCAAGACCAATATATTGACCTTGTATAGTAATTAATTTACAATACATAAATACAAATAAGATATGGTGCATATAATGAAAAAAAGAAAAATTATTTTAGATGAATATGAGCAAGAGATTGAGGATAACATAGGGAAAATGGAGCCTACTCCTAATTTTGATAAATTTAAGAAAATGGCGGAATTGGCAGCAAAAAAACATTTTCAAGACAAGCAACAAATCACTCTTAGTGTGGCTAAAAATGATGTAGAAGCTATAAAAATTAAAGCAGATAAGTTAGGTGTTCCTTATAAAGCATATATTAATATGCTAATAGATCAAGATGTAGCTACTATATGATCCTACGGGATATTTTTAACGCTAAGTTTATATATTAGGAAGAAAAAAACAGTATTTTATTAGAAACACGAGTTATAGGATTTGATGCAATAATAAAATTAATATTAGATGGTCATTTATTGTATTCTGAAGATAATCCCAACCATGCCAAATATCCTAATCAAAAAGTACTGTATGTGAGGATGATAGAAGAAGTATATGTAGTACCATGTATTGTAGAAAAAGATGGTACGATTTTC
>CAZIGS010000061.1:0-6994 GCA_964538645.1 uncultured Rickettsiaceae bacterium | reverse complement strand
GGTTATAGAGTATATTACATACAGCCAGGCGTAGTACGGACCTACAAAACCTGGTGCATTCGATTGGATTCGAACCAACGACCTTTACCTCCGGAGGGCAACGCTCTATCCAGCTGAGCTACGAATGCATTACTACACACAAACGTCATCCTCGCGTCAAGCAGAGGATGAGTGTTGGTTCTAAATCAGATAATTACCCTAAACTACACTACTTGCCAATTTATTAGCTTCATCATCAGCAATTAAAGCCTCTACAAATTCATTTATTTTACCCTCACTTACTACAGAAGCTATATTATATAAAGTCAAATTAATCCTATGATCCGTCACCCTACCCTGTGGGAAATTATATGTGCGTATCCTTTCAGATCTATCTCCCGAACCTACTTGATCTTTTCTAGAGGCTGCCCTTTCAGAATCAATTTTTTGTCTCTCTAAATCATATAATCTAGACCTTAATATTTTAAGCGCTTTAGCTTTATTTTTATGTTGTGATTTTTCATCCTGTTGGCATACAACAGTACCTGTTGGTATATGAGTTACCCTAACAGCAGAGTCTGTAGTGTTAACATGCTGCCCACCCGCTCCGGAAGCCCTATATGTATCGATTCTTATATCCTTATCATCTATATGCAAATCCACTTCTTCAGCCTCAGGAAGTACAGCGACAGTGGCAGCAGATGTATGTATTCTACCGCTAGACTCTGTAGTTGGCACACGCTGGACTCTATGAACACCAGATTCAAACTTAAGCTTAGCAAATACAGAATTACCGCTAATAAGAGCTGTGGCCTCTTTATAACCACCAATACCAGTATCAGAAATAGATAATATCTCAAAGCGCCATTTTTGACTCTCAGCATATCTTTGGTACATGCCAAATAAATCAGAGGCAAATAGAGCCGCCTCATCTCCTCCAGTCCCAGCCCTTACCTCTAAAATAGCATTTTTAGCATCTGCCTTATCTTGTGGTAATAGAGATAGTTTAACAGTACGTTCTAGTTTTGGTAAATTTGCCTCTAACTGGCGAAGCTCTTCAGAAATCATCTCTTTCATTTCTGTATCAAGCTCACCATCTCTCAATATCTCTTTTAATTCTTCTACATCCTTAAGAGATTTCTTATACAGAATAATCTGCTCAACAACAGGAGCCATGTCAGAAAATTCCTTAGAGTTTTTAACAAAATCCTCTCCAACAACACCACTAGAAAGAATCTTAGATATCTCTTCATGTTTTTCTAATATCTTCTCTAAATTTTCTATAAAACTCATTTTACTCTCTTGTTATTTCTAGCATCATTGCCAAGAAAAGCGAATGCCTCATGATCCACAATACATGCGTCAAAATTTTATGGATTACTTCGCAAACCAACATCTCCTCGCAACGATGATATAAATCCCTTAATATCACCATCTAAAAATAGCTCAAAATTATCAGTAATGTTACATATAGCATTATTAATAAGCAGTTTTTCACTATTTATAAAATTACTCAGCACAAAATTTGATACCATGTCTTTGTGGGGAGGTTTACCTATTCCTATCCTGATTCGGTGATATAAATTACCAACAGCTTGATCTATTGACTTAATACCATTATGACCAGCACTGCCACCACCAATTTTGTATCTAACGTCCCCAGATTCCAAATCTAGCTCATCATGTATTACTACTATGTCATCTAGACCTAATTTATAGTAGTTTTTAACCTGAACAACAGCCCTACCAGATTCGTTCATATATGTTGTGGGTTTTAGAAAGATAAGCTTTTTGCCTTTATGAATGCTAGTAGCTATATCACAAGATAATTTACTGTTTTTTTGCCATGAAGCATCAAACCGCGATGCTAAAGAATCTACAGCTAAAAAACCTGCATTATGCCTTGTGGATTCATACTCAGAACCTGGATTACCTAAACCTACTACTAGCATCACAATTACCCTAAATAAGCCCTACATCGTGGCAACTCGAAATTCTAGGCGCACCTATTAAGAGACTTACGCTCCTCGCCTCTATTGCTAGCATTACTTATTTATTGTAATTGTGACCACTCAATAGAGAAGTGAGATTAGCCATTACTCCTTAGCAGCAGACCCATCAGCAGCTTCTTCTCCAGTAGTAGCAGCTTCAGCATCCGCCTTACTACCACGACCAGTTATAGAAGCTATAACTAAATCAGGTTTGCTAGTAAGCGCACATCCTACAGGTAGTTTTAAATCACATGCACGCAGAGAAGTCCCTATCACCATATTGCTTACATCAATTTCTATATGTAGAGGTATAGATGCAACATCACAAAGTAAAGTAAGTTTACGGAAAATAATATTAAAAAACCCTCCACGCTTTACTCCTATAGCTCTTTCTTTACCTTCAAATACTATAGGTACATCTACTCTTTGTGTTTTCTTATCTAGAAAAACAAAATCAGCATGATTCACTATATCAGTAATAGGGTGCAAAGATACAGTTTTAGGAAGTACTTTGTGTTTCTTACCCTCAACATTAAGTTCTATCACTGTAGAAGTAAATCCATGTCTACGATACAACTTAGTGATTTCTTTCTCTTGTACTGTAATAGACATTGCTTTATGCCCTGCGCCATACACAGTAGCTGGCACTAAACCTTTACGACGAAGCGCTCTAGAAGCACCTGTACCTAAATTTTCTCTTATATCTGCAGAAAGAAGCATCTCGCTCATAATAACCCTTAAAAATCTATGGAAAGATGCATGATAGCAAACTCTTCAGAAATTTCAAGTATAAACGTAAAATTGTGGATTACTAACTACACACAAACCTTCGGAATCGTCGACTCATAGAGTCCACACACACCGTACAACTCACTCAGGAAAAGCTAGAGATGATAAAAAGTTAACAGTAATATTACGCTTTTGTTCTAAAGATAATTTGTCTATAAAATCTACAAACTTAAAAATTGATTCAAAATTCCTTGGGATTCGCATAATAAGAAACTTGATAACCTCGTCAGAAACATGAAGCGACCTAGCTAATAAATGCTTAGTAACAAGAGTTTTTATCATCACATCATCAGGAACATTTATGTTAAACACTCTCACAGAACTAAGTCTTGATGTCAAATCCTTCAGCTTAAAATTATTATAATTTTCGCATATAAAGAGAGCTATTTTATTATTTTCACAAAAATAATTGAATAAATGGAATAATTTCTCTTCGGTAAATCCTTTATCAATATCATCCATGATAAAATATTTTCCATGCAAATCTTCTATAGATTCATCAGGAGTAATATAGCTAGCGCATGATTTTTCCTGAAAAACACAGGAAAAATGAGTTTTACCAGACCTCCTTCCACCTGTAAGCAGCATAATATTGGGGTAGGGATTTATTCCTGCGCTATTTGGCAGAGTCTCTATTATGGTTTTAAGCTCAATATTACATTTAGAAAATATAAAATCATGTGGACTATATCTTCCTTCAGAACAGCTTATAGGTAAGGTATATTGCTTCCCCATAATATTATTTTTTATTTTTATATAATTCGCTGCTTTTATAATCCTGCTTAGCATATTTAAGTATGACAGAGATAATTCCTGCTATAGGTATTGCTATTAGCATACCTATAGGTCCCATTAAATATCCCAACACAAGCACAGAAAATACTATCCAAATAGGGTTCAATCCAAGACTATCGCCAATGATTTTTGGAGTCACAATAGAACTATCAAGAATACCGCCAACAATATAAAGCAGTGCGATATAGAATAGCTGCGCCTCAAATCCAAAAGTAAACAGCCCCACCAACATAGTTGCAACGACAGCTATTATTGAACCTACGACAGGCACAATAGGAGCAATGCCAGATATTACTGCTAGAATCAGAGCTAAATCGATACCAATATAGAAGAGCCCAACATAGTAATATATTACCCAAATTATACAAACTAATAATTGTCCTCTTATATAAGCTGACAAGACGTTATTTATGTCTGCGAAAATATTGCGAACAAATTTCTGAGAAGTGGTAGGAAATAAATCATAAAAGCTAGATTTCATACTTTCCCAATCTTTTAAAAAGTAAAATAACAATACCGGCATCAGAAATACCATTACAATTATATGAATAGTTGCCATAGTATATGACCATATATTATTTAGCATTGTTATACATACTTCAAAAATATTGTCTATACTTTGATTTATTGCGTCCTTTGCGCTTATAGACACCTTGCTATCTATAGAATGTAATTTTTCTAAAATATATGGTACAATTTCCTTATTTAAGTAACCCTTATATACAGGAATCTTACTCACTAATATGGATATCTGACCATAGATTAGTGGTAGTAGCAAAATTAATAATAATACAAATAAAACTAAAAATGCACATAGAACTATAGCCGATACTATTGTTCTAGAAAGAGGCAGTTTGCGCTGCAAAAACTCTAGTAAAGGAGTTAAAGCATAAGCTAATAAAAAAGATATTAAGAAAGGCATTATCACAGAAGGTAGGTGAACAAATAAAATAACAGCGATTGCCGCCACAAAAGACCATATTATTACTGTTTTAACCATCTTTATATACCTGTTTCTAATTCAAAAGCTACATATTCTCCATTACTTAATCTATAGCTTAGTTGATTTATATAAAATCCTTCAGATAGCTCATTAATGGACTTATCAGTATATAGTTCTACTATATACTGATGACTGTCATCTATATTTATCTTATATTTGATCACCTCTGTTACTTTATTTAACTTTTCTTTAAAGCTAGCTAATCCTTCTTTTGAAAATATATCCGCTCTCATCTGAATTTTGGTTAAATTCTTCCCTCTTTTAGGTTGAGTAAGTAGCGCATCAAGTACGCTACCTGCCTTTCTACCTTTTTGTGCGTTAAGCGTAGAATGCTCTGACTCAAATGCTACATCAGTCACGTTTTGTATATTCATATTGCCAACTGATTTTTGTCCAAATGTTGCTATTATACGCCCTATAGCAATATCGAAATATTTTTTCGCCATTTTAGGATTACCTATATCATATTTGGTTTCGGTAATGTTTTTTGCAAATGGAGATAATTCGCGAGTAGTTACACTAAAATACATTGTACCATCTGGATTAGTAAAATATTCACAGCTTGCAATAAGTATATTTTTAAATCTTTTTATTTTAAGACTATGTAAAAAATCCTCATAGCTCATTGAAAATATTCTTTCAGTGGTAATATTCGATGCCATCGTAGTTGGATCTATAGGAAATAATTTCTGTTTACTACATTCCTCTTTATTTTCTATCCAAGTAGCAAGCCACTCTGTTTTCGCATCAAGAAAAGCTATTATATTTTTTTGTTTAAATACAGGAATTACTATATATTCAAAAAATTGGTCTTGAACCTCAGGTGAACCATATTTCAGGATTAGGTTATTGACTGTCAAATCATCATATGAATAACTCACATCTGCGGTATATTTTTCTTCAAATATATTTTCTGAAATCTTATTACTTGTAGCAAATGCCTTTTTTAGCTCTAAATATGGAACTTGGCTAAAGTTAGCATTTTTAACACCAATTCTATCAGCAATTAATGATAAAGCCCTTCTCATACCCTCAATATTAGCTTTTATAGCACACTCATATTGATTATTACCTGTCGCAGCAATATGTAAACCTCGAATTTCCTCTAAAGCAAAGGATTGGAGTGGAAGGAGGAGGAATATAAAGCACAGTTTTTTTGCATAAACATTCTGCACAAAAGTCCAAAGAGCACAAATTAAACCAGACATATCTATCTTAAGACGAAGTTGCGTAAGCTTATACTTAATAGGCGCGCAAAGCTGAGTTCCGCGAAATTGATATGGATCATTTAAATTTGCGCTCTTTGGCATTACTCTATAGCTTTAGTTACTGTAACAGTCGCAGGACGAAGTAATCTATCTCCAATCATATAGCCAGTTTGTACTAATTGTAGAATCGTACCGGCAGAATATTCTGAATTTGGAACCTGAGTAACTGCATAATGTAGATTATAGTCGAATTTATCACCTTTGCCAGGAGAGATCTCTTGTAGCCTATATTTTTTGAAGATATTTATCAACTCCTGACGCGTCATCTCCACACCTGCGATAATATTCTCCACCTCAGCTGTAGCCTCCAAAGGCTTATGCTCTAAAGCTCTAGAGAGATTATCACCAACAGATAACAAGTCTTTTGCAAAATTACTTATACTGTATAATTTTGCCTCTTCTAATTGTTTTTCATATCTTTTACGCATGTTTTCAGTTTCAGCAGCATTACGCAGCAACCTATCATTCAAAGATTCTATCTCTTCTTTAAGTATAGCAAAAACGTCATTCGATGGCTCTTCTTCTGAGAGTTTTTCTTCCTCAATTGGTAATTCATTTTCTTTATCTGTCATTGTATATTTCCATATTTTCTGAATCTAACATATTAGCATATAGTTCTAGTTAAAAGATTTTCAAGAGTGGATAGTGGTATTATGCTCTTGCTTTTTTCATGATATTCATCTCATCGATAGATCTCATCTCTCTGGCAGCCTCTTCAAAAGCAGCTTCCTTTTCTCTATTTTGCAATGCTATTTCTAATTTTTTCATTTCACCAAATTCTTCATGAAGTGTCACTTGAGTTTCTTGAATCTTATATTCTACAGTAACAACACCGCGAAGATATTTCTGCTTTTGTTCACGAGCTCCAACTAAATACCCATCTAATACAAAACCATATTCTGTACCACTAAACCGCTCTGTCTCCATCTCCATTTCTCTGACAAGGTCAATAAGACGAGCTTCTAAAACGGCTTTATGCTGCTGAAGTAGTGATATACGCTTTAATATTTCGTTTATGCTATGTTTACGCAGTTTGATCAGGGTTTTGAGGTTTTTCATCTTGCTCCTCTGAAATATTTAATATCTCAGCTAATTGCTTATAACTATCTAATATATGGGTACTTTCTTCTGGCCTTTGACTAAAAAACTCTTCCAGTTTTGTAAAATAT
>CAZIGS010000060.1:5879-7074 GCA_964538645.1 uncultured Rickettsiaceae bacterium | reverse complement strand
CAGATACTCTGATCGCAAAAAAAATACTGCTGAAGAAAATGAAAAAGATCATATAAAAGAGTATGAATCTGATGACGAGGATTCATTTATAGCTCCTGCTTCCTTTGATGTTCCGCCATCAAATGGAACTATTAGCGATGGTGGGCATCCTCTAGATAGTGGCCATCATGTATTCGACCATAAATTACCACTGACTCAACCAGCACTTCATTATCGTGATGGAAAATCACATGTTGGATTCGTAAATGGTATTACAGCATTACAAATAGCTGCAGAAGCAGGTCATAAAGATGTATGCGCTACATTGCTATCACATGGAGCAGATACTAATATAGTGGATGAAAATACTGTACTTCCAGCTTTTGGATTTGCAGTGTGCAATGGCCATGATGATGTAGTTAGTTTGTTTTTAGATCTTAAGGTTTCTCTACAGCCTCCATTGGTTGGGCCATTTCAATATGGTTATTCTTATCTTATGCTTGCATCTCAGACTAATCAACCTGCAATAGCTCAGTTATTAATAAAAAATGGAGCTGAGGTAAATAAACATATAGGGGGGTGTACTAGTAATAGGTTTTCAGGGTTTAGAGCTCTAGATTTTGCTATCGTTGGAGATGCTACTGATGCAATGGAAGTTTTACTAAGTAATGGAGCTAATCCAAACACGTGTAATCCAATGGGTATTGAACCTGCTATGGAAGCTATTAGATGGGGAAAAGAAGCGGCTTTAAGAAAATTATTAGATCATGGGGCCTATATAACAGAAGAAGTAAGCTATAATATTGTTGATTCACAAGGAGTACAGCAAACTATAGTTCCACCTAATCGATTCCTTCAAGAATCAGTAGACTTAGGTTTTACAAAAATAGCAAAATGCTTACTAGAAAATGGAGCTAAAGTCTCCAATGAGTTTTTACATAAAGCTGCATTGTCTCGTAGTAAAGATATGTGCGCAGTATTATTAGATCATGGTGCTGACGTAAATGCAGCAGATAGATACGGCAATGGGACAGCTTTGCATATCGCAACTACACTTGAAATCTGCGAATTATTATTAGCTCATGGAGCTGCAGTTGATGCGACTGATAATCTAGACAGAACAGCTTTGCATATGGCGATTAGCAAGCAGCCAGCCATCGCACTATCTTTATTAATGCACTGTGCTAATCCAAATGCAGCAGATGCAGATGGTAAT
>CAZIGS010000060.1:0-5869 GCA_964538645.1 uncultured Rickettsiaceae bacterium | reverse complement strand
AATACAGCCTTACATCTTGCTTCTGAGTTCAACTCTTTACCATTAATTGAACTATTACTCAAGCTAGACTCAGTAAATTTTGATTTTAATGCACTCCATAGCTGGACAGTTGTAAATCATAAAGATGACCTAACTGAGGTGCTTGAAAATAATGGTTATATAGGCGAGATTGGTTCATTATTTGATTAATCATGAATCTTATTTCCGACTATTATGCAGCCGGATTGCAAAATAGTCGGAAATGGAGAATGGAATTTATCTTCCACAATACACCCTCGCCTCAAATATTCGCCTTCTAACTAAGCCTTGTAACTTTCTACCATTAGAATAGACCCAATATAGAAATTCCTTCGAAATTTCGTCAATAGATGAGCCATAATTTATCTTTTGCCTTAATCTTGACCTTTGCAAAGACCCTCCCCCTACATTGAAGGTAAAAGATACTAAACTATCAAACTGATTTTGCGATAAAGGAATATTGATATTACGAATTACAGATTTTTCAATACTGGTTAAATCAAGTTTTAAAAGCTCTAGCGCATTCTGGTGAGATATTATGCTATAATATTCACCCTTAGCTAAAACATGCCCATATCCAATAGTTCTAAAACCACCAGGACATAGGTATACTCTCGAGCTAAAAGACTCAAAAGACTTGATAAAATTTATGCCGAAATCCGATGTAAAATAAATCATTTATATTTTTTTCCTTTAATAAACCCGCGTTGACCAAAATAAAAGCTGATAATACCAGCAAAAACAGCCTGATCATCTACATCCCAAATTATATCAAGATGCTGCTCTAATATTCCATGACTATCTAAAAAGCGGTATTGCATTATTTTGATCATTACATATATCATGAAAAAACTATAAGCAAGAACAGGCCTCACTGAACCATTAAGACCATCAACCCAGCTGATACCTGTATTATAGGTCGAATAAAGCGAAATATGCTCCATCATATCTTTTGTGATTTTTATCTCTTCAATATTATTATGCTGTGCATTCTTTGAAAATTGCATTTGCCTGTCTAAAATATCTAGCTCATGCTTCTTATCATGTTTATCTTTGAAAAATTTTATTATTTCTGGAATTATCGATGTAATAAAGCCTGCTATAGATGCTAATAATGTAATCATATCGCCTCCCACTCTTCTCCATTAAAACAGAAAAAATTTCTCTCCTGTTTAATGTAAAAAATCATATTTTTTGTAGGTTTCAGCAATTTCCAACCAGATGCTTTCGATGGACAATAGCATATAGAATTTTTATTCTCTCCCTCGGATATAATCTGCATTTCACCAACCCTCAATTCTTCAGGAATATTAGGCTCAAAACTATTCACGGCAATATTACAAAAACTATCCAATTTAATTATTGATTCATTGAATATAACATCTTTATTTACTTGAGAAGGTATCATTAAATCTATCCCGTAATTATTGGTTTGCATATTCTACTCCTGTTTTAGATTATATTATGCAAGGAAGGCTAGTTCTGAAGGCTCACTCCTTTCAAGCCCTTTCTGAATAGCAATTATAGATATAGCTTTAACAGCACTAATATCATTTAAAGAAAAATTTTCCTTTTTTGTTCGAAATTCTTCTATTTTTGATTCAGATTCTACTAGGACTAAATATTCTAATGCGGAATCTATACATCTCCAATAATCTATATATTTAGCTTTGCCTACCCATGTAATAATATTATCTCTGATATTTAGATCACTTACTTGTAAAGATCTTTCTGCAACTGCTTCATATACATAGGATTTTTGGATAGAGTTGGCAGTGAATTTTAACTCGGATTTTGGAGCAATATCAGACACAGAAATCTCCGAAACATTATCTAATAATATGAATTTTTCTCCAACTACGTGATTATGGATATGTTGCTCAGTATGAAAACACCCTCTAATTAAACGGCCTAAAGAATAGGTATTTTCGGATATTTTTTCTATAAAACTAAAGCATATTACTTCTTCGCCTATTAAAGCACAACCACCAGCTAATAGTGGTTTTGAGGAGTAAATTATAGGTTTTGAGATTGCATCTATAACAAATGAATTAGCATTAGAATTCAAGTTCAATTCTATTACAGTGCCTATATTAGACTCCTTTAAATCTGCTATTTTTATTTTATCACCTAGAATAGAATATAGACTAGATTGCTTTGAGCTAGCGGCATATATAGAATTGCCATATTTGCCTTTTAGTGAAATTGGCAGTTCAAATACTATGAATTCTATCTTTGTATAAGGCACAGATATAGCCGGATTCTGCACTAGTCTCTTAAATCTATTATAAACAAAGTCATAAGTAAACATTCCAGTAACATGGCATAATAAATTCTCATATCGTATATCAGTAACTCTAATTTTATACTGATTATCAAGTAGTTGGACAGAGATTATACTACTAACGCTTACTTTGAATATATCAGTTATCAAGACGGTAAATCTAAGAATTCTATTTTCATATTTTTCGGAATGAATAATTTTTTCTGCTATATTTAACGCAGTAGCATCATCCATAGTTACCGGAAAATTGAGGTAATAAATTGGCATATTTGAAGAGTGATCTGATTTGTATGTCACAATATTATGATTGTAATCATTGCTATTATCTTTAAAAGAAATATTGATTTCTGAGATAGTCTCTTGACTTGTTATTTCTTCAATATCTATTATTTTCTTATTTTTTACAATATTTCTAGAATCTAGAGATATTGAAGCAATAGAGCCACGTTTAATAAATTCCAAATTCTTTAAATAGTCATTTTTAATGTCAAAAAAATATCCTAATCTTAGGCAATTAATTACATCCCAAATGCTAGATTGACTATCCAAAACCATTCCCTCCACATGATCATCTATCGTCTCCGTATATATATTTTTTGGGTCAATACAAGCTCTGGCACATAGCTCAACTAGAATATTAGCTAGACTATTTCCACATAATTTACCATTTACCCAATGTCCTTTAAGCCATAAATTTGAATCTCTCCAAATTTTACCATGCGGCCAAGCTGGGTAAGGCCTTGCATCCCATGCCCATAAAAATATACGCTCAACGAATTCGCTATTTTTCCAAAAATCTATAGTGGCTTTTATAGATTTTTTCTGAATTGCAAAATCAACACCACCATTTGAGTATTTAGGAACCCCACCGTCCCTGCATCTAGGATCATAAAATATATTAGGTTGATTTGGCCCTTTATCAATTGATGGAAAACCAAATTCTGTAAACCATATTTTTTTGAGCTTTGGAATCCAAGGGCTTTTAGTACCATCTGAATTAATATGGTAATTTTTCCACCAATATTCGATATTTTTCCAAGCCCATTCTGAATTCAAAGGCTTTTTATCTTGGCCATCAATATAATAATCCCAACCTTCCCCACTTTCCCAACCAGCTTTAATATCTGCAATATCTATATTGGAATGATTAGAATTTGTAAGAGGGAAATACGCATCTATAGCTACAATATCTATAGCAGAACAAGTCCATAATGGGTCTAGATTATATATTCCACCTTCGGTATGATGATACTCTGACCAATCAGCCGCATATGTAACTATTACATTTGGGCCTAATATTGATTTTACCTTATGAGCCAAATCTATAAGCTCTTCAACAGCTGGAAAATTATCTCCCTCTTTTACCTTGGTCATTGCTTTAAATTCGGACCCTATAATAAAAGCATCAACTTTACCACAAGCTAATCTTGCGTAATGAAGTATAAAATTCTTATAACCCTGCGGATGATTAAAAAACCTTCTAATTCCATCAGATGAAGAAGTGATATGCCCCCTCCATGGTTTACCAGGAATATCCAAAAAAATCATTGGATAAAGCATTATTTTGAGCTTCCTGGCTTTAAGAATTTCCAAATAACGAATAAGGCTTGCATCGTTTACAGTGCCCCCATAATTTGGTATAGAATCCTCATCTCTTGATATAATTCTAGCCCTATCTCTACTAATGCCAGCTACATTCCATTCATCTAGCGTTTTAACTTGTGAATCATTATATTCTACAGTAGGGAAAATATTAGCTTTTGCTGCATCTAAACTATCTGCAAACCAGCACACAACTGGTGCTGCCCATTCTAAATTACTACATAAAGACTGAAGCTCATCCAAATTATAGACACTATCAGCTAAATGTTTAGAATTATGACAGTTAATATATTCCCTATAGAGTTCTATGTTGTTTTTAGAGGAATATGTGATTTTTTCTTGCAATTTAGTATCATACACAAATTCACCAGAACCAGGAATAATAACTATATTTTCTATCATTCCATCATTAAGAAAAATATTATTATTTTGTGGCCTGCGCGTGATTTCAAAACTAAAATGCGGGATTTTATTTCCAAAATTACTTAGAGGGAAATTCTCGAATATAATATAGCAAAGCCCACGAAATGCTGGGGTTTTACCAATCCCTTGATGATACTCAATAAATGGATCTGGTTCCTGTTCTTCATCTCCTTTATAAAACCTAAATTTATATCCTGATATATCAGATTCTTTATCACCTATCCATACTCTATCAAATTTTTCTACTATACCCTCACATATACCTAAAGCAAAATCAGCATAATAGATATATTCTGTAGAATGATGTAGTGATTTGATACAACTACTATTTCTGAAATACCTGGCTTGAGTATCCTTTATTGCTACTTCCTTTAAATTCAAAGCCCAAATAATTCTAGCATCTATCCGCATTTTACCGAATACCAAAGGCATTACCTGTCCGTTAGTATCAGAAACAACAGTAATATTATCTATTATATTACCGTAATGATTATACTCAGTTGGATTATAAGATTTTTGGGCCAGGTAATTTCCAAGCATTTTGCCTGCAAATTTAAGGACTGTAGATATAATTCCACCCCCAGCCATTTTGCCAAGCAAGCCACCAAAAGCAGCAAAGACTTGTCCTAACATGATTTATATATGAATGAGTTTAAGAATAACAGCGGTTATTGCTGACGCGGCGGCTTGTTGTTCTTATTATAGCGATTATGATAATTTCTATTGCCGCGATATTTATTATCTCTATCAGATGATTCCTCACCAGTTTTTTCTTCACCTTTATCTTTATGGAAAGATTTATAGCGATTTCTTCTATCGTTATTGCCGTTATTGTTACATGCACCACTGCTTTTGCAATTTAGCATCAACAATGTGCCAAAACTAATAAATGCAAATATTAAACCATATATTACATGACCAGAGGCAGCAATTGAAGTAGAGAAAAAACCCATAGCTAAAATTGCAAATAAACCGCAGATACGCCCCATTCTTAGGCCTCGCATTTGCATATTAAGCTTCAGCTCGTTCATCTTATGCTCATGTTCCTGCTCTTTTTTGGCCATTTCAAGTATTTTTGCGCTACTATCAGGATTCAAGGCTTCATATTCAGTTAAAATATCCATTCTGTTTGAGCGCATACTGGCTTCTAAAGGCTTACCATCAGTTACTTGATTCCTTTTATTCAAACTATTATTTTTCGTAAAAAAACTCTTCTTTTGTGTCATTTCTTGCTCTCTATTTTTTTAAATTCATTTTCATAATATTTCAAAGCCGAATTTATGTATTTTGATATTTTATGATTGGTAGGTGAATTACCAGGACTAGAAGAACATCCGGTACCCCAGATATTTCTAAATCCGCTAATAAAATTCTTCCAAAAATCACCCATCAACATTCTCTATTTTTATATTTATTATTCTCAAGGAATATAAGGCTCTCCCCTGAAATTTATAGCATTACCATATTTATTGCAACAAGTTGTTATGTTTTTATCACATCCAGGAGTCAAAATAACTCTTTTATGCTTTTTGATATCACAAT
>CAZIGS010000059.1:0-7204 GCA_964538645.1 uncultured Rickettsiaceae bacterium | reverse complement strand
TGCATTCAACTGGTGGAAAGAAGTCATAAAAGAAGGTCTTATTGATAAAGCTCATACTGTGCCCGTTCAGCATGGACTCCGAATTGCTATGGCGTTATTTATACTATCTGAGATAATGTTTTTCTCGGCATTTTTTGGTTCTTTTTTTAAAGCGAGTTTGGCTCCAGAAGGTATATTAGATGGGCTTTGGGTAGTAAAAGAAGGTATATGGCCACCAAGTGGAATTGTGACTTTTGATCCTTGGAGCATACCTTTCATGAATACTCTGATATTGCTGCTTTCTGGTACTACCGTTACTTGGGCGCATCATGCCTTGATGGAAAATAACCAGAAAGAGATGGTGACGGCGCTTGCTTATACAATAATTTTAGGAATTAGTTTTACTGGGTTCCAGGCATATGAGTACCATCATGCTGAGTTTAATTTTACGGATGGTATATATGCGGCAAATTTTTATATGGCCACAGGCTTTCATGGGGTCCATGTTATTATTGGAACAATATTTTTGATAGTATGTTATTTTAGGGCTAAAAAAGGTCATTTTGAAGCAGGAAAAGGACATTTAGGTTTTGAATTTGCTGCGTGGTATTGGCATTTTGTTGACGTAGTATGGTTGTTTTTATTCGCATTTGTTTATGTATGGGGAAGGTAAAGGATGAGTTTAGGAAAAACAGCGTGTCAGGTTGCAGAAGAGGCTGGTGAAAGGCTAGCGTCTGAATATATGAAGGAAACACATAGTCTTGCTGAATTATCTGCAAAACGAGCGAGTCCAGATTTTCCTAAAGAGATAAATAGACCTGGAGATGTAGATGCTAAAATTGCTGCATTATCCTCTTATATAGATAAAATGGAAGTATCGATGGATGCCAATATGGGCATTATTCGTACTAAATATGAAAATAAATTGAGCCATGTTAATTCTGCAGCAGCCTCTTCAGTGGTCGTAAGAGATGGAAGATACCAATCTCAAATTGATGGTGCTAAGACACAACCTGAAGATACAGAAGAAAGTTGGAAAATTGGTGCTGCTGCTAGGGCAAGGGGGGCTTTATTATTAGTATCTAAGGCTAATAAACCTGACAAAGGAATGCTTGATGCAAGTTCAATGGTATCAGTTGAGATATTAAGTGCTTTAGAAAAACATGAAAAATTTCTCGCTCTAGCTAAAGATCCAGAAGAAAAAAAAGCTGTTACTCAGCTATTAGACTATCAGTTAGTAAAAATACTCAAAGACTCTAATTTAAAGGTTGGAGGGGTTACTCTTGGTACGGCTGAAGATATTCCAACTATGCTTAAAGAAGCCCGTGATATGGCTAATCTAACAACAGCAAATCACCCTACTATAATAAGCATAAGTGATAATATGTTGTCTCCAAATAATGAAAAGGGGCCTCTTTATAATATTACTACCTCTATACCTGTTAACCCTAGGTCTGAAGGTTTACCTATCAAAGAGACAGGATGGTATAAACAGTTAGCTAAATCAACAGATCCAAACGATAAAGTAAGACTTGTGCTTACGAATGCTTGTGAAGCGGCACTATCAGATGGAAAACATACACAACCAACACAAGCTAGGTGGATGGGTGGTATAGCTAATGGTTATTTCCAGACAGTGAGATTCTCTAATAAAGACGGACAAAGTGTAGAAGATAACGGGGTTAAAGATGGTTTTAGTACCCTTAGATCGGCATCACCAGTTTATGGAAAAGGTAAAGAGAAAGATGATGAGTTGGTACAGCATGAAACAAGGCAAAATTTGAAATATCAAAAAAGCCTTAGCGGTAGTGCCAAATCCATTACTGTAAATCATGAAGGTGATATAGTAGATCCATTAAAGAAAGCTGCTGGTATGGATATGGTAGCTTTAAAAAATGTGGTTGGACAATATATATTTGATAATAGCCATTTACATGTGCATGAAAAGGTATCTATTGCGATAAAATTATTAGATCAGGCAATAGATCAGAAAAATACAAAGGATATAAGTGCTGCAATTGGTGTATTGGAGCAATATAGTCAAGAGCCAGGTTTGGATAAGTTAATTCCAAAATTAAAAGAAGTAGCTGTAGAATATGGTATAGAAGCCTGTCCAATTAGTGTAGCTGTTGCTAAAGCTAGTAATCTAAGAGATGCTGCATCGGAAGTAGCTAATTCTAAAGGTGAGCCCATAGGTGTCTCATGTAAGAGCGGTAAAGATAGAACTGAAGCTCTTATGAAAGAAGCTATGTGTATATGTGTGAAAAAACGTTTGAATGCTATGGGTATTACAGATGAAAAAGAAATTGAAAATGCTATGCTTGTTGTACAAAAAATGAATCACGGAGAAATGTTGGCTGGATCTAGTGGGGCTTCGCAAGGTTGTTATGGTACAAAAATTGAAAATGTTTTCCGTGGACTACAAGCTAGTAATATCTTTAACGCTCAAGAAATCAATGTATTAAAGCTAAAATATCTTACTGTAAATGAGATTTGTAACCTTAATGAAATAAAGCCTCTTAAAGAAGGTGTGGTTAAAGGTCTTATAGCAGAATATGAACAACGAGCTAAACTTCAAGAAGTTGCACAGTCCCCTAAGGGACAGGAGGTAATTACTTCATTACAAGTAACAGAAATGAGTAGTGGGGGAGGAGTAAGTGATACAGCGCGTAATGCAGCTGCAAAAGCAAGTGGGTTACAATCTCGAAGGAGTCCCCAACAACAACTACGCATTAATCATGATCAGTAAACTCACAGGTAAAATAGAGGGGGTATATGAGGACCAGGTCATACTTGATGTGAACGGAGTTGGTTATGGAGTTTTTGCGTCTAGCTCTACTATATCAGAACTTCAAGCTCGCATTAATAACGTAGTTTCGCTTTTTATCGAAACACATGTTCGTGAAGATCATATTCATCTATATGGATTCCTGAATATTGAGGAAAAGACGGCTTTTAATTTGCTCCAAACAGTGAGCGGAATAGGTTCTAAGGTTGCGCTTAATATACTCTCTTATCTGACACCTGAGCAAATCCAGAATACTGTGGATACTAAAGACAAAGCGATGTTCACTACTATTTCTGGCATAGGTCCAAAGCTTGCTGAGCGTATGATACTTGAGCTTAAAGGCAAAAAATTCAGCGCAAATACATATGTAGCGGCTACAAGCAAGGCTTTGCAAGATAATAATATTATAGAAGAAGCAGCTGGTGCTTTGTCAAATTTAGGCATTAATAAGCAAGAAGCTGTGAATATAGTAAAAAATATACTGCAAAATGATCCAAATCAGGCTATAGATCAAGTAATAAGAATAGCGCTTCAGAGTAGAAATACAAAATGACGTACCAGAGAAGCCGTCATCCTCGGGCTTGACCCGAGGACCTATAACATAGTTGATTGATGAAGTTCGAGCACTATAACAAATAATAATGGGTCCTCGGGTCTTCGCCCGAGGATGACGATAAAAGGGCCCGAGGATGACGATAAAAGGGTCCGAGGATGACGATAAAAGGGTCCGAGGATGACGAATAGTGGTAAAATACATGACACAAGAAGAAGAATTATTAGATGCTAGTTTGCAGCAGGGGGATCAGGATCAGAAGCTTCGTCCATCATCTTTAAATGAATTCATAGGTCAAAAAGCTATGAAGGGCAATCTCTCAGTCTTTATGCAAGCTGCAAAAACACGTTCTGAATCTCTAGATCATACGCTTCTTTATGGTCCACCAGGGCTTGGTAAAACAACAATTGCACATATTATTTCAAAAGAAATGGGTGTAGATTTGAGAGCAACAGCTGGGCCTGTGCTATCTAAGGCTGCAGATTTGGCTGCGATTCTTACAAACCTGAAAGAAAATGACGTATTATTTATAGATGAAATCCATCGTTTAAGCATTAATATTGAGGAAATATTATATTCTGCTATGGAAGATTTTGCCTTAGATATAATAGTGGGCGAAGGGCCTGCAGCAAGGTCGATCAGAATTAGTTTGCCAAAATTTACCCTTGTTGGTGCAACTACTCGCCTTGGGCTTTTGTCGAATCCTCTTAGAGATAGATTTGGAATACCTCTTCGCCTAGATTTTTATACACCAGAAGAATTATGCTTGGTTATAAAAAGAGGGGCTAACTTGCTAAATATTGCTATTTCAGATGAAGGTGCGGTAGAGATTTCCAATAGGGCTAGAGGTACTCCGAGGATAGCTCTAAGGCTCCTTAAAAGGGTGCGTGATTTTGCTGAAATAGCAAATCAAGAAATCATCTCTAGAGATATAGCCGATGCCGCGCTAAGCCGTTTAGAAGTCGATAAAATGGGGCTTGATGGTAATGATTATCGTTATTTGCGTTTTATTTTAGACCATTATAGCGGCGGTCCAGTTGGTGTAGATACTATTGCAGCAGCGCTTTCAGAGCAGCGTGATTCGATTGAAGACACTATAGAACCATACTTGCTCCAAATTGGTTTTCTACAACGTACTCCTAGGGGGCGCGTACTTACTCAAGGTGCCATTATCCATTTGAATTCCTAATGTTTCTTATAATCATTATCTTAGATACTTGTAAATCCAGGAGTGTGAAAATTTAATTTAGGCAGAAAAAGTAGTTATGTGAAGACTTATACTTCTTGATTAACCGCTTTTCACCCTCTATAATCCCAACAAACTAACAAATAGGACCTCATGAAAATTACAGCAACTGCAATAAAAGCGGGTAATATCCTTGTATATAAAGATGATTTATGGGTTGTTGCTAAACAGCCAGAACATGTAAAACCAGGCAAAGGGCCTGCTTATATGCAGGTTGAGATGAAAAATATCAAAACAGGTGGTAAGATTAATGAGCGTATGAGTTCAAGTGACTATATAGAAAAAGCACAATTAGAACAGAAAGACTATCAATATTTATATAGCGAAGATGATAAGTTAGTTATGATGGATTTAGAGAGTTTCGAACAGATATTGCTACCAAAAAGCATATTAGGTGATAAATTACCATTCATTGCAGATAATATGAATGTTAAGGTTGAGTTTTATGGAGATCAGGCTCTGAGCATTGAGCTGCCACAAACTGTAGTGCTGGAGATTGCAGAAACAGACCCAGTCATTAAAGGTGCTACTGCTACAGCATCTTATAAGCGTGCCATTTTATCAAATGGGGTGAAAATTACTGTACCACCATATCTTGTTACTGGGGAAAAAATAGTAGTTAAAACTGAAGATGCTAGTTTTGTAGAAAGGGCGAAAGCGTAATATTTACCATGTTGATGTCTATGTTGTCGAACTACGACATCTTTAGCCAGCGCACCTATTAAGTATAGGCTTACGCTGCTCGAGTTTTGTTCTCCTAATGGATCATTTAACACTAATAAATGTTAGACATTACAAAAGATTCAAATTTGCACTAAAATGATACAGTTATAATTCAGGAAAATATAAATATGCAATCACCATTTATTAGTTTTATTCTAAAGGCATTAGGCAAATCATCAAGATTTCTGTATAGAGATTATTTTGAACTAGAATTGCAGCAATCTTCAAAAAGCAATATGAATGATTTTGTACAAAAATCATATAATAAATGCAAAGAGGTTTTAACTGATGAACTCGCAAAATATGGTGATAAAGCTTCTTTTGAAATTGTTCCAATAGATGGATTAGAGAATTTTCGGCATGCTATTCCATTTTTCGCTGTTATTATTGTAGCATATAAACAAAATGACACAGTTCCCGCTGCTATAGTTATTTCTTTTCCAGTGCTTGGAGAGACATATTACGCAGAAAAAGGTTCTGGTATGTGGCTAGAAAGACACAGTCAAAGCTCTGGCACGAGTTCTGCTATAAGGCTCAGAGTCTCTGCTAGAAAAGAGAAATATCTATGTTTAGTAGATAAAAATATGGATGTTTCTAATGACTTTATTATTAGAAATTTTGGATCTAATGCATATGCGATATGTTTAGTTGCCTCTGGAAAAGCTGATATCTGTTATCTGGCAGAAAACAATCCAGCACTAATACTTGCCGCTAAATTATTTATGCAAGAATCGGGTGGTAAAATCCTTTCAGAGAACTATTTGATTTTGTCAAATGGATATAGTAGTATTCCACTGTGAATTTAACTTATACCAATTCTATATCGACAGCCCACGTTGTCGAACTTCGACTCTGTGGTGCGCACCTATTAAGTATAGGCTTACGCTCCTGGAGGCCTTCGTTCTCCTAGTAGTCTGTTGATCTATAATGGGTATATGCTCTGAATTAGTCTGCTGTTTGTCTTTGTCGAACATCAAAGATGAAACTAATTATTTGGGCTTGAGATATTACAAAAACAACTATTAGTCGGGGTATTTATGGATTATGCCGAGAATTACCTGTTACAAGAATTAGAGTCTTTGGAAAATGAATATGCCGATTTGGATATAATCATTTTTGACGATTTATCATTAGATCCTGTCACAGTACAGCGTGTTAAAAAGCGTAAAATATGGATTAAAGATAGAATTGCATCAATAAAATCTGTATTATATCCAGAAGTTATAGCTTAATTGTCGTTGCGAGGTGCGCTTTAGAGCAACGAAGCAATCCATACAACAAATGTTACGTGGCATATCTATATGGCTTTGCTAAGAGTGGATTGCTGCGTCACTACGTTACTCGCAATGACGAGTTGTGTAGCATTTATTACTTCTGGTGGACAAACTAATGAAATACTTATTTTTATGAAAATAGCTTGCTGGAATGTAAATTCTATTAGATCTAGGTTAACACAAGCTGTTAGTTGGCTTGAAAGGCATAATCCCGATGTGCTTTTATTGCAAGAGCTGAAATGCGAAGAAGAAAGCTTCCCATATGAGGCTTTCAGTCATTTGTCGTATAATTATGCTATATTAGGGCAAAAAACCTATAATGGTGTAGCTGTATTTTCTAAATATCCTATAGACAGTATTATAAAGGACTTTCCTGGCAATCCTTGTTCAGACCAAGCGAGATTTATTGAAGTATCTTTTAATTCTCCTGTTGGATATTCAAGAATTATCTCTGTCTATGTTCCAAATGGTGGAGAGGTTCATAGCGATAAATTTGAGTTAAAGCTCAAATTTTTAGAGGCTTTGAGGAGGTATTTGCATAGTATAAAAACTACAGAAGAAAACATTATTATAGGTGGAGATTTTAATGTAGCGCCTTTTGATTTAGATGTTTACGCTCCTCAACATTTACAACATACTAC
>CAZIGS010000058.1:0-7236 GCA_964538645.1 uncultured Rickettsiaceae bacterium | reverse complement strand
CTGATGCTTTTCTTTGGACGCAAATTTAATAATCTTATCTTCTATTGATGGACAATATCTAGGACCCACACCTTCTATTTTTCCAGAATACATAGCAGATTTGTGAATATTAGCCTTTATTATTTCATGAGTAGCTCTTGTAGTGTGAGTTATATAACAGTTTATTTGAGGAACGTTTATTTTTTCAACAAGCTCAGAAAATGGCCTTGGAACAGAGTCCCCAGGCTGTATCTCTACTTTGCTATAATCTATTGTCCTCCCATCTATTCGTGGTGGAGTGCCTGTTTTCAACCTACCCAGCCTAAAATTATATTTTTTTAATGTTTGCGACAAACCGTAGGATGGCTTTTCTCCATACCTACCTGCTTTAACTTGTATATCACCTATATGAATAAGGCCAGATAAAAAAGTACCAGTTGTTAGCACTACTTTTTTTGTTTGGATTTTTGTTTTATCTTCCAAAATAATGGCATTTATTTTATTTTCTATAATTTCTATATCTGAAACATGACCTATAATTACATCAAGATTTTGATAATTGGTAATTATATTATTCATTGCCAATCTATACAACTTTCGATCAGCCTGCGCTCTTGGCCCCCACACAGCCGGGCCTTTGCTTTCATTTAACATTTTATAATGAATACCCGCCTGATCTATCACTCTCCCCATCAAACCATCCAAAGCGTCTATCTCTTTGACTAATATACCTTTTGCCACACCGCCTATAGCGGGGTTGCAAGACATCTCTCCTAGATTTTCTAATTTTAGTGTAATCAATGCAGTTTTAGCGCCCATTCGCGCAGCTGCGGCAGCAGCCTCACAACCCGCATGCCCCCCACCAATAACTACGACATCAAAACAATGTTTCACGTGGAACCACTATCTCAAAATTTCTATTTGTGAAAAGAAAAACTTTACCTCATAAGCGGCCGTCTCTAGAGAATCCGAACCGTGAACTGTATTCGCCTCTATATCTTCAGATAAATCTCCGCGAATTGTGCCAGCTTCAGCCTCTTTAGGATTTGTTGATCCCATTATTTTTCTATTTTTTGCTATGGCATCGACCCCCTTAAGCACTTGCACAACAACTGGGGCTGTTATCATTTGATTTACCAAGCTAGCAAAAAAGGGACGAGCTTTATGAATATCATAAAATTTTTCTGCTTGTTCTTTTGTCAGCCAAATCATTTTTTGAGCAGCAATCTCTAATCCCGCTTCTTCAAAGTAGCTATTAACTTTACCTATAAGGTTCCTACGAACTCCATCAGGTTTTATTATAGAAAGTGTATATTCTATAGACATCTAACCTCCAAACATTTTTAATAATTAGTAGCCGATCATTATAGATTATTTTGCGCCTCTTTGGAAGTAATTTTTGGTGTAATAAAATTACTTCCAAATTATGTGGAGCAGTATGTGGATAAGATTTTTTTTAATTTTATCCACATAGAGCCAAAGTTTTTATTAACATAGTATCAACGTGTGAATAAAAATATGATTATATTGTGAAAATTGTTAGTAATTACTTTTATAATGTATTATAAAAGCCTTTGCATACATGTATACATGTGGATAAATTTGTTGATGAAATCTTATCGACAAAAAACCCTTCATAACAACAACAACTATTTTTAATATGAATAATAAAGTAATTATAGATGCTCTCAATGGATCTAAAACTAATACTGTTCCATTATGGCTAATGCGTCAAGCCGGGAGGTATCTACCTGAGTATAGATCTATACGTGGTGGTGTAAGTAAGTTCTTAGATCTTTGTTATAACTCAGATCTTGCTAGTATCATAACACTCCAGCCTATAAATAGATTTGGTTTTGATGCTGCAATAATATTTGCGGACATACTAATAGTACCGCATAGTCTAGGAATAGATGTAAGGTTCGAAAGTGGAGATGGACCAATATTAGATACTATAAGAGATGATACCCAGCTCCTGAGACTAAAAACATCGGAGAGTAATTGGCAATTTGAAAAAATATGGAACACCGTTTCATTAGTAAAAAAATCTTTACCTCGAAAAACAACATTAATTGGCTTTGCAGGTGCTCCTTGGACAATAGCAACATACATGTTAGAGGGAAAAACAGGAAGTAAAAGTGGCTTTAAATATTCGAAAGAAGTAGCAAAAAACAGGTCTGAATTTCTAGATAATTTGATAAATATTATCATAGAACAAACAATCCCTTATTTGTTAGGTCAAATAGATGCTGGCGCAGAAGTGATACAAATATTTGATAGTTGGGCTGGTGTACTCGAATATAAGGAGTATAAAAGATTTGTTGAAGAACCCACAAGAAGAATAGTTTCAGAATTAAGAAGGCTACGACCAAATGTTCCTTTAATATGTTTTCCTAAAGGAATAAATCAAACATTGGAAGAATATAGACAGAATGTAATGCCTACCTGCATAAGTTTAGGACCTGATACTACAATGCAAAAGGCAAAAGAATTGCAAAAATCTGTAGTAATTCAAGGAAATTTAGACCCGTTAATTCTAACACAAGACAAAGAAAAAATCAAAACAGCTGTAGAAGATATATTGAACAATCTTGCAGGAAAGAGGTTTATCTTTAATCTAGGACATGGGATTTTACCTGAAACACCAGTAGAAAATGTAGAATTTTTAGTAGATTTAATAAGGTATTATGGAAAAAACAGCAGTAATATTACTTAATTTAGGTGGCCCTAGCTCATTAGATAAAGTAAATGAATTCCTATTCAATTTATTTTACGATAAAGCAATTATAAATTTACCTAAACCCATAAGATGGGTAGTGGCAAAAATAATTTCTACAAGACGCACAAAAATAGCAAAAGAAATATATGAGCAAATGGGTGGTAGCTCTCCAATTTTAAAAGAAACACAAGCTCAAGCAATCAAGCTACAAAAGGCTTTAAGTGATGAAAATGTAAAAATATTTATCTCAATGCGGTATTCTTTTCCAGATAGTAGACATGTGGCAAACCAAATAAAGGAATACGACCCTCAAAATATAATACTGCTTCCTCTATATCCTCAATTTTCTACAACTACTAGCGCATCTTCCGTAGAAGATATGAAGGAAAAACTTGAAGAAACAAGATTTAAAGGAGGATTGAAAGTAATTTGTTGCTATAATATGAATGAAGATTTCATAGATGCACACTCAGAAAATATAAAACAAACCCTGAAAAAACTAAAAAATAAAAATTGTAGAATTTTATTCTCAGCACATGGATTACCTGAAAAAATAATAAAACAGGGAGATCCATACCAGTGGCAGATAGAAAAAACAGTGGAAAAAATAGTGGAAAAAATAGCAATTAATAATCTTGATTATAAAGTTACATATCAAAGTAAGGTAACACCAGTAAAATGGTTGGAACCATCTACAGAAGAGGAAATAAAGAAAGCATGCAAAGAAAAAAAAGCCATAGTTATAGTTCCTATAGCTTTTGTTTCAGAGCATTCTGAGACGCTAGTAGAGCTTGATATAGAATATGCACAAATAGCAAAAGATGAAGCTATAGAATATTTAAGAGTTCCAGCATTACGAACCAGTGAAAAATTTATAGATGCTTTAAAAAAAATTATAAAATCATGTCTTTTAGAGAAAAAAAATATAGTAACATCTGATAAAAAGACTAGAATATGTCCAGAAAATTTTAGCAAATGTATTTGTAAAGGATAAAAATGGCCGATTATTATGAATGGTTTAAAGCTTTGCATGTTATATTTGTTATATGCTGGATGGCTGGAATATTTTATTTGCCACGCTTATTTGTATACCATACAAGAGCAAAAATAGGCTCGGAAACGGACAAAACATTTCAAGTCATGGAATATAAGCTTCTGAAAATAATCATGAATCCCGCTATGATTGCTACCTATATTTTTGGAATAACCAACGCTTATATATATGGTTTAGAAGCTCTTGGAATATGGTTCCATATAAAAATGACAGCCGTTATAGTACTTACAGTTATACATGGGCTTTTAGCCAGATGGAGGAAAGATTTTGCTTTGGGGAAAAATCTACATTCAGAAAAATTTTATAGAATATTCAATGAAGTGCCAGTAGTACTAATGGTGGTCGCAGTTGTTATGGTTGTAGTGAAGCCTTTTGAGTAAAGCTTAGTAATATGGAAGAAAAAAAAACATTTTTTGGATATAAAGAAGTTTTGGCTAGCGAAAAAACTGGCCTTGTAAACAAAGTATTTTCTTCTGTAGCCTCAAAATACGACATTATGAACGATTTGATGAGTGGTGGGTTGCATCGTTTATGGAAAGAAGAATTTATAAGGGCAATACCAGATTTACAAGGCAGTTTTCTAGATATAGCATCTGGCACTGGCGATATTGCGCTAAAAATCTATAAAAAATCATGTGAATTACATGGAAAAAAACCAGATATAACTGCATGTGATGCAAGCAAAGAAATGCTGGAAATGGGCAGAAATAAAGCCTTAGACAAAGGGATTGTGGACATTAAATACGAACTATGTTTTGCCGAAGATCTTCCGTTTAAAGATAATGTTTTTGACTATTACACCGTTGCTTTTGGAATAAGAAATTTTACCGATATTAAAGCAGCTTTAAAAGAAGCTCTTAGAGTTTTAAAACCAGGAGGTAAATTCTTGTGTTTAGAATTTTCCAAAGTTGAACTCCCAGTTTTAGAGCAATTATATAATTTTTACTCAATGAATATTATTCCCTTTATAGGAAAAATAGTCGTTAATGACAAAGAGTCTTATGATTATTTGGTAGAAAGTATAAGAAAATTCCCAAATCAAATAGAATTTAAAAAAATTATAGAAGAAGCTGGATTTACAAATGTAAAATATTCCAGTTTAACATTTGGAACTGTAGCAATTCATACTGGATACAAAGAGCGAGTCGATAAATGTGGGATTTAGTGCGTATATTTACATTAATGGCCAAATACCAAATATTCAAACATTTGGGTAGTAAAAAACTTAGCTCATTTGTTTTTATTTTTGGCAAGATATATGAGATATTATTATTTCCTTTTAGAAGGTCAAAACATAAATCCCAAGCTTTGGGCGAGGCTTTGGTAAAATTTCTACAAGAAGCCGGTCCAATATATGTGAAATTTGGTCAAACCATATCTACAAGGCCTGATATTATAGGAGACGAAATAGCTCAATATTTACAGCAGCTCCAAGATAGATTGCCACCATTTTCTTCTAAAAAAGCTGTAGAAATTATAGAAAATGAATTTAAGAAAAATATAAAAGATATTTTTACAGATTTTGATGAAAAACCAATAGCCGCCGCTTCAATTTCTCAGGTGCATAAAGCAACGTTAAAAAACGGAAAAAAAGTTGCTGTGAAAATCCTGCGTCCCAATATAAGAAAGCAATATGAAAGAGATATAAAATTGCTTTATTTTTTAGCGAAATTATCTATATATTTCATGAAAGATGCTAAAAGACTAAAGCCACTCGAATTAGTTCGAGTCTCACAAGATATTATGAATAACGAGCTAGATCTAATGATGGAAGCTGCTAGCAGTAGTGAGATGAAGGACAACTCAAAAAATGACAATATAGTAGAAATACCATATGTTTATTGGCAATATACAACGAGCGAAATTCTGACAGCAAGCTGGATAGATGCAATTTCAATATATGACACGAAATCAATTAAAGCTGCAGGGCTGGACACAGAACTAATCTCACAAAAAATTGCCACCATGTTCTTTAACCAAGCATATAGAGATGGATGTTTTCATGCAGATTTGCATCCAGGTAATATTATGGTGACAAAAGAGGGGAAAATTGCTTTAGTAGATTTTGGGATAGTGGGGAAATTGCCAGAAAAAGATAGGCTAGCAGTTACTGAAATATTACATGGTTTCTTGAAAAAAGATTATAAGAGAATTGCAAAAATTCACCTAAATATGGGATATATCCCAGCTGACACAAATATTGAGATGTTTGCTCTTAGTTGTAGGGCTGTAGGAGAGCCGATAGTAGGAATGAATTTGAAGGATATTTCTGTAGGTCATCTTCTCGCGAGGTTATTTAAAATTACCAAAGATTTTGGTATGGAGGTACAGCCTCAATTACTACTGCTTCAAAAAACTACTATTGTAGTAGAGGGCATAGGTCGTATGCTTAACCCGGACCTAAATATGTGGCAATTAGCTGAGCCTTGGATAAAAAAATGGGCAGTAAAAAACATTTCTCCAGAAGCAAAAATTCTTAGGATCATTAGGGGCGTGATTGATAGATTATCAGAGAAATTTTAGAAGATACTAGCATGCAATCATGACAATTTATTAAAAATCCTTGACGCGATATACGGCATCTGATATATTATATACTGAGGAATGGAGATTATGACTAGAATATTGATAGATATACCCAAGAAGGAGGTAGATATGTTAAATGCTATAGCAGAAGATCGCGCTATTTCTCGTGCAGCTTTAATCAGAGAAGCGGTACAGCATCTAATAAAAAATCACAAAAAGAAACCCGCAAGTGCCTTTGGTATCTTAAAAGGCAGGCCTATGATAATTGACGGTGTGGAATACACAGATTCAGTAGATTACGTACGTAAATTAAGGGAAGAGTGGGATCATAGATGATAGCAGTTTTTGACTCTAATGTAATAATTGACTATTTGAATGGTATTGAGGCGGCTAAAAAGGAATTAGAGATTTTTGAGAAGAAAGTAATTAGTGTGATAAGCTACATAGAAATTTTTAGCAAAATCTTTGAAGAAAAAGAAATTGTAGAGGTTAAAGCTTTTATAAGAGATAATCTAGATGTTATAGCAATAACAGATGATATAGTAGAAAAAGCAATAGAAATAAGAAAAAAGACTAAATTAAAATCCCCTGACGCAATCATACTAGCTACTGCATTAGTCAATAATGCTCTTCTAGTAACTAGAGATAAAAATTTCGATCGTGAAATGCCGACTATAAGAGTACCGTATTAAACTTAACATTTATTGCCTTGTTGTCCTTCGGACGCCTTAGATTATAAAGGTCTAGAAGAGAGTTTCTGAATTTTTCATGTATGACGCAGAGGGTCATCTTAAGCAGAGAACTATGGTCTAGTTATATAGATTCTGGACCACTCCTGCTCTGGAATAACACATATGATGGGGAGCATTTTAGAACCAAGTTAGTAACTGCTTGATACAAGGATAACCTGAGCTTGATGTAAGAAATAGCATGAAACTGCTTACAAACCTCATCCTCG
>CAZIGS010000057.1:0-7260 GCA_964538645.1 uncultured Rickettsiaceae bacterium | reverse complement strand
AAGCTCCACAGGTAATGCTATATCGATTTCCTGTGCATATACAGCATTCTTCCTAGTATCAAATCTATTCTGTATTAAATTCCACAAAGCCTCCCTATCTTGCATCCACAGACTTGCTTCACTAGGTGTAAATATCCTACTAAATACAACTCCCTTTTTATTACTATAATTATGAGTCACTTCAAACTTACAACCAGTAGCTGGATCAAACCTCTCTTCTATCAATTTACTACCTGAACAATAAGCACTAGCTGCAACTGCGCTTCTGTTATTTCCCTTTCCAATATGCTTAATATGTAAGTGAAAAATTGCCATTATTTTTTCTCAATTTGATTAGGTTTACATGCAATTCCCTCACAATTACCAACAGCGCCCCCTACAATTGCAGAAGTGCGCTTATTTTTTAATCCCCACTATATACTCGATTAATTAATTTTACAACAACAATAATCAATAAAAAACACATAAAAAATTTGAATTTTTTGCAGAGTTTTTTACTTATTTTATTGCATTCGTATGCGGGTTTGCTATACTAAATACATAGAAATTTTGTGAGAAAATTTCTAATAATAATTGGAGAAAAATCATGACAGAACTTATGAATTTAGCGGCCGCTCTTAATACTTTATACACATATATTTTTTGGGAAATAGGAGAAGAAGATTTCGTTGAATTAAATAGCACTAAATCTTTACAGGCCCTTACACCAAATAAATCAACCAAATGGTATCTTATAAACCCATTAAAGCTTAAACGAGAGCTATTAGTAACTGAGGACGATAAAAAGCAACTATTATCAGCAGTACGTCTCATATGCGCAATATCTCAAAACCTTCCAGAAAGAGCATTATTTCGCGAAAGACTGCTATATTGTAAAACATTTCTTCCTTCATGCGTATTCACTACCATACAAACTAAAGCAAATTAGTTTATAAAATAAAAATAATTATGAGGGAAATTCTATATGTCTAATAAATCTAAAGTAATAAAATTGCAATGCCCATTTGAGAGAATCAAAAAACATAATGCTTGTCCAGAGGTCAATCTATATAGAGCTGTAATAATGCAAATGATAATAGATGCTACCAATGTTTCTAAAAATCCTAAAATGATTAAAAATGCTGATCATGCAAAAGAATTTCTATTCGGGAATGGAGAGGATCTAGAAATTATTTGCGATAATGCAGGCCTCACAAAATCTGAAGTTATTAAACTAGCGCATAATCTAATAAAATCTCAAAAACGCAAAGTAGCAAATAAAATCTGAGAGTGGTATTAAAAACCACATCACCCCATATAATTTCATAAAAGGAATCAGAGATCACTTCTCATGTTAATAAGTCTCTGATTCCTTCAAAAAATTACACTATTTTCTTATTCATCAAATAAACTGATAAAATAACTATAACTATATTGGTCAAAAAAATGACTAAAGCTATATTAAAGCTACTTCCATCATAAAGATAAGTAGCTATAGCTACTAAACTTCCACATAGTAAATATCTCATAGCTTGAATTGCTGATGAGGCTGTACCTTTAATTTCTGGAAATATTTCTAATGAATATGCAAAAACTATAGGATAAATCAACGCAAAACCTATAGATCCAAGACTTTCGCAAGCTGTAATTATTACTGGAGAACCTCCTCCTATAATTAGCATTAATATGCTCCCAGCACTTATAAAAAACAACCCTAAAATCAAACAGTTTTTTTCACCTATTTTTCCTATAATCTTACCTGACATAAAGCTAATAGGAGAAAATGCTAAAACAATAAAAGTTTGATGTAATGCATAAGTAATTATATCCAAACCAAAAGCTTCCATATATAAAAACGTAGCATAGCTAATAAATGCCAAATAAGCTGCATATAATAGACTTGGCACTAGGCTAGCAGCTACAAATTCTGGACTTGATAAAAGCCGGAAATAATCTTTGCATATCGCTTTGATATCCAAGCTAGATCTTGTATCCTTTGTTTCTGGTAACAAGAAATATAACAATATCCAAGATATAAGAGCAATCAAGGCCACTACCCCATAATTCCCCCTCCAGCCTATAGAGTTATTGATAAATGCACCTAATGTTGGAGATATAGCAGTAAGAATACTAAATATAGAATTCATAATACCATATAGACTAGCTGCTTTAGTAGTGTCATATCTATCAGATATCATACTAGACGAAACTACTGCAGAGGTAGCGGCTCCAATACCTTGAACAAAGCGACTAAGCAACAACATATTAATAGTAGAAGCAAAAACACAACCTGCGGCTCCTACAACTAATATAAAATTACCTATTATCATTATCTTCCGTCTTCCATATACTTCAGAAAGCGGGCCATATATAATGCTAGCTAAACAAAATGCAAACAAATTATATGTGAGCGTCATTCCAACAACGCCCTCATCTACATTGAAATAATATCCTATAGCAGGAAAACCTGGCGCAGATATCTCTAATTCAATACAGCTATTTATTAGAGACATAATTAATAAAAATGGCAATAAATGCATAAAACCCCCCCCTGTGGATTGTAATATAGTTTTATAATTGTAATTTAAAGTAGTTTTTAACGACGTGTTTTTAAAGCTGGGATTTAGACTCGAGTTGAGATAGAATCAGACATTATTATAACCAATTTGCTTGGATGATGACCGGATCGACTATTATAGCAAAAAAATTGAAAAAATGCTAGAAATAGTTAGGAAACCAGCAGGCATTGCCTACATATATAAACCCGTACAATAAGCTCAGTGTACCCTTAGGTCAATGGTGCAATCCAGAAAGTGTCCTCCCGGGTTAATACGGAATCCATAAATTAGTACTCTAGATCCTAGCTTTCTGCTTAAGATGACACTAATATCTAGAATTTACCAAATAATTCCCCTACATGTCCAGTTTCTAGTACTTCGTGATGCATATTGACCCATACTTCATTTGCAGAGTTTGCATCAAATAAATTTTTTGCAACTTCTTCAAATTCACCATTAAACTTATGAGCTAAACTATATAGTAAGGTCTCACCATCTTCACCAACAGTTATGGTCCAGTCGATATTGGTGTGATCTGCTAAAACTACTTTTCTTATGAGTTCAGGATTATTTAAATCAAATAATCTAGTAATAGACGCAGCATCTAATATTGTAAGATTAATAGGACCTAAATCCCTAATAAACGACTCCACCAAATCTTCTAATTGCTCAGGATGACTACATAGATTAACGACTAAATTTTCTGTATTTGCTTTTTCAAGACTAGAAATTTTATCCTCTGATCTAAATTCTGCAGGTGCTGATTTTGCAGTATTAAGAAGCTGTAAGAGTAAGACTGTATTTTCCCCATTACCTACTAATTGACTCCAATTATAATCAATATTATCATCTGTTAATAATTTATCAAGTAGTGGTTGATTGTTACTTTGCAACAGCCTTATAACAAGCTCAGTTCCTACATAGTCGAGATCAAGTTTGTTAAGATACGAAAGAAAATGATCTATTCGTGGCACTGCATTATCTATATCATCTAGAATAGATTTTGCCAATTCTACAGCCCCTTCTTTTTTGGCTAATCTCATTTTAGTAAAAAATAACTTAGATGTATCATGATCTTTTTTACGTACATGAGTTTGAATTTGATTTAATAATAGCAATTCCTCTATTTTAGAAATTTCAGGGAAATTTTCTGGACATAATAAATTAAATGTACCTACATCTAATTGCCATTCATTGCCAAAATTTTTCAAAAGGGATTCATTTCCTGTTTCTAGAATCTCCTTTAATGCAACCAGAAAATCTTCTTTCTTTATTGTATCTAAAGTCGATTTTATATATTTTGTAATATCATAACTAGCATTTACTTTATTATTGAATGCTCTCAACACTAATATTTCATGACCTTTGGCTCTTACATTGTCTATAAAATCATTGAATATCATATTATCCAAATATTGTAAATTCGGCTTTTGATTATATTTTTTACTAAATTTTTGTAGAATATTATTAACTTCCTGCGGTTTATCAAGTACTTCTGCCAAAAATGCTTCCGCTATGACATTTAATTCTGCAAAATAAATAGAAGTTAATCTGCATTCAAATAATTCAGAATCACATATGATATTTACTACAAAATAGTCTAGAAAATCTTTATAATGATAGCTTTCAATAACCCCTGTATATCTTCTACCTGTTATTTGTGATATTCCTTCACTAAATGCTTCATTAAATGCCCCAATCAGTGCTTGGGTTTCCATTTTCCAATTTTCTGGCCCTAAAGAATCATCATGCACTTCTCTGAAATTAGTAAACGCCTCTAAAATTAATCTATTTATTTTAGTATTTGGCACTTTAGCTTTTAATTTTTCTAAAGTTTTGTCATAAATTAAGACTATATTCTCTGGTGTGATGAGTTTTTTATAATCAACTGTTTCTACACCGTCATCCATAACATCTCTATGTAACGGAAACCATAAATTTGCTAATACACCAAAGTTACATGAATGAACTCCACGCACTGCTCCCCAAAATTCATCAAGATGGTTATATTCTGTTGCAGCTCTATATAGAAGAGCTAACTCAATCTTCCAGGACCATCTAAAACCATCTTCATTAATCCATTTATATCCTTCTTCCTCGCGTCCAAGATTTAGTAATGCTTTAATGGTTGTAGTGATACCTGGAGGATCATAGTTACCTATCCATCCACTGCGGACTTCTTTCAATACACCTATATCAATTAATTTCCTGTATTCCTCCAATCCACATTTTAAATCTTCACGCTCTTTTTTTTCATCACCTACTTCCCCTCGGGAAATTCTAGATGCTAGAGCTTTTTCTCTAATACTCTGTTCTTCAGTTACTTTTTCCTCAATGTATCTGTTTATTTCAGAAAACATTTCTGCAATTTCTTTATCAATATCTGCAGCTGTTAAATTGTACTTTTTCTCTAATTTATCATGTAATAATGGTATGGCATTCTTATTTTGTGTAGAATGCAAGTGCTCTAAATCTAATGACAAATTATCTTTTATAATAAATTGTTTTGGCTCTACAGACCCAGCATTCCTTAAAGATTGTATTACTCCCTCTATATGCTCTTTGAGTCCTTGCGATCTAAAAAGACCATCTAATATTCCCCCTAAAACTCTTTTTGCTTTATCTATTAATCTTTCCCACTCATTTTCGTCTGTTCCTGGTTTATTTTGGTAATTCACATTATATTTAGGTAGCCCTTCAGGAGTTACTTCTGATAATAATTTCACAATAAGATTCCAAATATCTCTTAAATCTCCTCCTCGTTGAGTTGGATCATTACAACTAGCAATCGCTAATAATAAATTATCATGCTTACCCTCTGGAGCGAGGGAACCAGTCCAATCAACATCTTTAACTTCACTTAATAAAAACCTAATATTTGATTCAATATTAGTAGTGTTAACTCGCTCTATCATTTTTACAAATAAAGGCTCACCAGCTTTATTTGTAGATTTCCAATCAATAGGAGAACTCAAAGCCACCATAGTGTCTCTAACCGCAGTAAAATCCACTAGCCGGCGAGGTAAAAATGTAATCATGTGATCTTGGGCCTCACCCACTAATAAATCGGGACCTCTACCAAATTTAGCAACGCAATTAGTCATTAAAGTTTTAAATTCTTCTAACGACCCTACTTTCTCTACAAGTTTACTAATTGCTACAGAGTTAAGCTCTACAGTGCTTGGTATAGCATCAAGCAAATCACAAGGAGATAAGGAATTTGGCAAAATATGGTGTTGTAGCCATCCATCTACATGTTCTCTGGTTAACACCTTACTAACTACTTTAACCCAATCAATCTCAAAATCCTCAAATTGTCTGATAATACCCTTTATAGTAACATGACCTGCAGGGGGTTTTAAGAAAATAGCATCAATTGCAGCATGACTTATTTTGTATTTATATTTTGTAGTAGTAGTTTGTTTGGCAGCTTTGATTTCCGCTAAACAGACCTCTACTTCTTTTAAATCACGACAACCTTGTAAAGCTTCTTCTACTATCAAATGGCTGAATTTTGCTGTTAAATATTCCTTATCAACATTTAGATATTTATCAAAGAATTGAAAACTTTGTGTAAAAGTTAAATTTCCAGCTAATTTTAAAGAAATTATATCGATAGCAGCTGCGTTTATATTGAAATCAACACGATTACTATTAGCGTAATTAAGTAATTCTTCTACAGATCTTAAATCATTACAAGTCTCTAAAATTTTTGTCACTGCATAGCTTGAGTCAAAATTCGTATATTGTATAAAAAATCCTAATTGATCTTGAGGAGTAGAATGAGAATCAGACGATTTACTTAATATTATATCAATTCCAGCTGCGTCAATACCTAAAGGAAGATTATTTTCCTTTACACAATCAAGTAAAGACCTTACTTCCTCATAACCATTGCACATCTCTAATAATTTATTGAGAATATTTTTTCCTTCATCTGTACCATCCGGATTGAAATCAAGAGTGGTTAATTCTCTCAATATTAATAGTGGATTTCTTTCTTGATCTAACAAATGTTGTATATTCTCTAAATCTTGCTGCCTATAAGCTTCATTATTCAGAGCTACCCCGAGGTTCTCAGCACGATACTGCATTATCTCAACATATTGCTTTAAACTATGCACTTCTCCTGCGAGCTTTGTAAGTACTGTGGCATCTTGCAATTCTTCATGAAGATTAATAAGAGTATAAAGGTGAAATTCTGTATCTTGATGCGATAGTGTCGAGCTAGCTACTTTTACCCAATCAACTTTTTCAAATTTATGGAAAGTTTTAACTATATCTTGGAATTCTTGACCAGTTGCACTTGGTGCAGCAAAAATTGCACCTACAGTATTTTCATCTAATATAAGCTGTATATTTGAACCTAAAGCTACCTCAAGTAATTGTTTTACCACACCAACACTAGTAGCTTTTGCAAATAATTTTTGTTGAAGAGGTTGCCACCCATTTCTGCCCCATCCATTGAACTCCAAATGCACTAATTCTCTAAAAACTAATAGTGGGTCTTCTTCATTTTCAATCAGATTTTTTATATTATTCAAATCTCTGATTCTAAAATCTTCATGCTCAAGCCCAATCTTAAAGTGCTGTTGACGATACAACATTATTTCATGATATTGTTTCAAGCTATAAACTTGACCTGCAAGCTTTGTAAGCACTGTTGCGTCTTGCAATTCTTCATGTATTTGAATAAGTTGTGGAATATCAAAATCTACATCCT
>CAZIGS010000056.1:0-7383 GCA_964538645.1 uncultured Rickettsiaceae bacterium | reverse complement strand
AATAGTCTAATATTTCTTTATGGGCAAAAATAAGGCGCCAATTAAAAGCTATTATCTTTTTACTAGAACAGCTCCCCCATCTAGTTTTATTATTCATAATTTTAATTTTATCAAACTGGATATTATGTTTATTTTTGATAAATTCAGCCATATCGATTATTTCTTCTAGCAGCATCTCTTTCAAAAATTTTATTAAATGCTCCTTATGCTTACCTGGCTTTGAATATATTTGAATTAGGCCTTGACTCATAGTTACTTTAGGCTTAGTTGCGGTTATATATTCTAAGTAATGTATTTCGCCGAAAAGAGGAATTGAATTATTATCTATAGGATTATATTTACCAGCGTTTTGTAATTTCCGCCTTATCCAATCTTCTTTTGTTAATAAAAATCTTTTACCTGCAGCTAGATTTTTATTTGGTAAAACTAATTCTGGTCCATTATGGCTTATTCTAATTGAAATATGTTTTGCTCTATTACTGTAGCGCAATAGGACTTGAATCTCAGGCCCCAGATTATCTAATATGATGAATTCTTGCTCCAAGCGATTTATTAATTCTGGTAGATTTTTCTTGAATAAATTGAGCATTATTTATTTTTCTGCCAAAAACTTACTCGCATAATGAATTTCTTAAGCTCTTTAGAGCAGCTGTTTGAGCTAAAACGAGGCCGAGTACAAATATAACCTGAAAAATATAGAAATCCAAGACTTACTGGTAAAAATATTTTGCATTGCTCAGTAACTATAAGTATTTTCCAAAATTGGCACCAAAACTACAAAGCAAAACCCATACATACTATGTATCTTGGCAAAACTTCATTTACTTCAAGCATAGGATCTATTTCTACCTCATAAAGAGAATTACCTTTTGGATGAAGTTTAATATTTCTTTCATCTAAGAAAGTCATAGCATATTACTTAAAAGCATTCCTAGCAATATCGTAATAATTTTTAAAATATGTTGCGTTTTATTAAAAAATATGATATAATTTACACGAAATCAAATTGTAATGTAAGTAAATGAAAATAAACGTACGCGGGTTAGAACAAAAACAAAAACTTGAAGTGGTATTAGCTATAATTAATGGGCACTCTCAACCATTGGCACATAAACCTGTGGATGAACTAATATCAAAATCTATAGATGTTTCTAAATTGTCTTATAGTGCGCCAGATGTTGATTTAACTTTCTTTGATACATTCCATAACTTAGAAGAGATTACACAATGCCATAGGCCTACAACGACTCCTTTGTATTGTTCAGATAAGTACACGATCTATTTAAATAACAGCTCTGGGATATTCGATATATCAAGCCATCTCAACAAATCTAATAGAGAGGTTATAGAATCTACGTTCAGAAAATTACATGACTTAGAATTTTTAAATGGCAGAATTACCTTTGATACAGTCAAGCCTAATCCACCTGAAAAAATGACTGTCGAAGTTGGAGAGAATGTATTTAAAATAGATGAAGCCAAAGATATGTTCAAAAGAATATCAGATATACAGCCACTGCAAAATAAAGAAGATCAGCAAAAATTATTAAATTTTCAAAAAGAACTTAATTTTCAAATTCGTACATTTGATATGTATGATGAAAATCTAAAATATTACACTACAGAAATGTTGTGTCAGGAAATTTTTAATAGTTTAGATGATCCAAAAGGTGATCATTCATCACACATGGGGGCTCACCCACAAATTGACGGCATGGATTATATAGTGGTATAGTACCAATATTTTTAGCGATATAGATTGAATCTCTAAAAATGGTATCGCTCACCATATATAGATATTGAAGACATATCCGTCTTCTAACGCTGTCATCACGAGTAACATAGAAGATGCTACGCGGTGATCCATGTCATACTCTCAAGCTAAACAGTAGGCATGGATTACCACGTCGCCATAAATGGCTCCTGTAAGTAATGTTTAAGTCTTTAATTTTAGATAGTAAGTAGCATGTCGACGTCTAGCTCTAAACAATTAGTAACGATATCAAATGCTTTAAGATTATATAACGCATATCACCTTTATGGAAAAGAAGGAACTTTAGTTGCAACGGCTAGCTTAGCTGGTGATAAGGTTGTTAGTCAATATTTTGGCAATGAAAGAAATTACTTAAGCCTATCTGCTTTTTGGGGGCATATTGGGTATAATGCAATATCTCAGATAATGAAACTAGACATATCAAAAAATTATCTGTACCTCTTGGAATAGCTACTCTAGCTGCTTCTGTTGCGATGGTATATAAGGGCCCTGATCTTTTTGCTGATAAAAGTAGTGTACACGCAGAGTCTTTAGATATTGTTGCAAGTTTTTTTGACGATGAAGGTGTATTAACAGGGGCTAAAGCGGCTTATAAAGAAGGCTATACAGCATTTGCTAAATACATAGCGCAACACCCAGAAATTGCTACTAATAAACTAGTCGCAGCTATAGGGCTTAACCAAGTGGCTGCTATGGCAAAATTGGCTCTAATTCAGAAATATTGCATGACCAGCAATCCACTACCTTTTATTTTAGCTCTAAAAGGAAATGCACCAGTGGTAAAAACTTTAAAATTAGTAGCTGGTATATTAGGTTCAGAAATATTAGGTATAGCTTTTAGGAAAGTTCAGGATAAACTGACAACAGCAATATCAAATGAAATACGTATGAAAACTGCTCAGTTAGCATTCCAAGATACAAACATAACAACAGTTATGGATCTAGGCAGTGATTTACAATCTTTTCCTAGAAATTTATCATCAGCTGTAAGAAATAGCTTTGAAGGCCCAGCAGAATTAGTTCAAAACCTAACTAGGCCTTTATTATTAAATCCTAAGTATAATATAGCTAGAGCTGCTATATTAATTCTTATGCAAAATGCCTTACATTCGGTACTTACCGAGCAAAACTTAAAGGATTTAGGAAACTATTTAGAAAGAGCATTATTTGTAAAACAAGAAAATACATTAGAACTAGAACATCAAGCGCTTGAACCTATCAAAATGTCTCCAGGTTCACTTGGGTCTATAAACATGGTTATAAATACTGAAGGATATGCTTTTGGTCATATTCAAGAGACAGCAAAATCTGGTGGCTTAGCATTCATGTTAGATAGATTAATAAATTATTATGAAATATCTGAATCTAGCAATCCTCATAATGAATCTTTCATAACTGCGATACTAAACTCTTTAAAAAGGATAGCGTCTGATCTAAGCCAAGCAAGCCCTATAGCTTTACTGGGTATAGCAGATACTGAAATACCGATTTTAGATTTAAACCAACAACTTATTTCACAAATATTAGGACTAGAAAATCATAATGGAGCAATAGTTATGAGTATAGGATATGGTGACCCTATGGATGGTATTAATAGTTTAAGAAAGGTTATAGATACTCTTAAAGCTAATCATAGCTCTGGAGTTATACGTTCTCTAAACAGTGGAATGACATTTACAATAAGAAACTATGAATTACAAAAAAAAGATGAAAGAACTCATGAAATGAAACCAATGCTTCATATAAATGAAGTACATTTTGAAACAGGCAAGACATAAGCTATACAAGGTAAAATTGGTACTGGGAAAACTACTTTGCTTACAAGCATTGGTGGATTTTTAGCGCCTGTGTTTAAAGCTTCCGGAGAGTTTGGATATCCTACATATAAGGACCAAGCTGTTAAACAAATTTATTGTTCTATTGAGCCGTTTTCTCCACCAAAGATTACTTTATTCCAACAATTAACATATAGAATGCCTAAAGAGTATGTAGAAAAAAATAACTCTTTGTTAGAGTTAAGGATTCTGAACATTGCTCAAGAATTAGATTTATCACATTTTATTACTAAAGAAAAACTACAAGAAAAAGAGGTAAAATGCAGTACAGGCCAAGGTAAATTAGTTATTTTAATAGGAGCAATTTTATATAAGGAATATCTAGACCAGCCTGTGCTTCTTTTAATGGATGAAACTCTTGCAAATCTTGATACAGAAACGACTAATATAATGTGCTCTACTATTAGTGGAATTTTTGCTGACTCAGTTAAAATATCTGTTGATCACCAAGCAAGAAGCAATCATTTTTATACCGACTTTTTTGACTTAGCAGAATATAGAGTAATGCCAATTGATGATAGACCTGAGATGCTAGGTGAAGTACAATAAATTTTTGGTATTGGAGCAGCTATGAACTAATGCTTGAATCTAATCTTAACAATTATAAAAGCCTGAATTATAGATTACGTGGTGTAGATACATAAAGATTAAGTTCCTTAGCGTAGGATATTCTCCGAATCCCAGCGTAGCCCCCAAACATGCAAAACTGCTAACCAATAACAACCGTAACGGCAGCTCTTCTAAGACTCTTAAAACTGAAGATGGAGAGATTTCTTATGAAAGTTATGACTTAGGTAGACAAGTTTGATATAGTGATCAAGCTAGTTTAACTGATTAAGGAGTGAGGAATGTGCTTGTTAGACATGAACTCAATAAACTTCCTCAGAACCAAAGAAAGCGTTCTATGAATGAATTTAAGAGGTATGAGAAACAAGTACCAGGTCATAGGATACAAATAGATGTTAAGTTTCTTGATTTTAAGCATAATGGTTCAACTCGTAGAAGAATTGAGGAATATTTGGGCGAAAGAAAATTTAGTGAAAAATGGTAAAATTCTTCTAAGAATAGCACCAACAAGTTTGCAGATGATCATTTACCATACCTACAGCTTGCATATAAGCGTATATTATAGTACTTCCTACAAATTTCATCCCCCGTTTTTTCAGATCTTTCGAGATTTTATCGCTTATATCTGTTTTGACTGGCACTTGAGCAAAGCTGGTCCAATGATTTTTAATAGGCTTATTATCTACAAATGCCCAAATATATTTATCAAATGTGCCGAATTCTTTTTGTATCTCCAGAAAAATCTTAGCATTTTCTCTTGTAGAAAATATTTTCAATTTATTGCGAATAATCTCCGGATTACTTCTTAGAGAATCTAACTCTATATCACTCATATTCACAACTTTTTCTGGAATAAAGTTATGAAAAGCCTTTCTATACCCTTCGCGCTTTTTTAAAATAGTTTCCCAAGAAAGCCCAGCCTGAGCACCCTCTAGAATAAGCATCTCAAACAAAGCTTTGTCATCGTGCAAAGGAATTCCCCATTCATTATCGTGATAATCGGCATAAAATTCTTGGCCTACTTTATTACCAAAACATCTTTGCTTTATCATTTTTATTTTACACCAATATAAATATCTAGAACCACATTATTATAGTCCAAAGCACGTTCGTCATATATTTCAAAATCCACTATATAGGACCTATCTGCTTCCAATACTTGATCTTTCCAAATCTCTTTCCATATATCAATACATACTTTTGGCATAGATGCAGGACCGTTTGTGAATTTCATATATTTTTGTGCGGGAATTATCAAGCTTACAAAACCTTCTGGAATATTATCTAAAGAGTCAACCTCTTCCCCAATAAAATAAGTATAATCCCCTGTATGATGTCCAGTCTCATATTCCGTATAAGCGCAATAAGTTGTACCCGCTTTAGTGCGATTGGAAATTTTCTCGGCTAAACCTTCATGGAAATATTTCATTACAATAGCAGCTACATTATTCTTAGACTGATCAGAATCAAATAGATTTTTATTATTGGTCCTAACTGTAACACCCACAAGTTTAACTTCTCTTCCTTCCGTAGTGATTTTATCCATTTTAGTACATATTTAATTTGATATATATAACATATCAGAAGAAAAAGCTTTGTTACAACTAAAAAGTCATATCTTATTTTTTGTGATTGATTAGCACTCTAATAATATCATCCTAGAAATAGCTAGAAAGCTCAAGGAGGAAGAAAATTTTATAACTTATTCGAAGAGACTATTGTGATTATAGTAAACTACTATTTTCGTCTAATTTAATCCAATGATCTGTTAATTCTGAAATTTTTTCTTTATTCTTCACAAGCTTCAAACTGGTACTAGCAAATTTAGCAGGATCTTTTTGATATAGATCTGAATTGGACAGTTCTTCTTCTAATATTAAATTCTCTTTTTCTAATTCTTCTATTTGTCCTGGAATTATTTCTAACAATCTTTGATCTTTGTAGGATAATTTAGAAGATAGAGACTTTGGCTTATTTTGTACGAATTTCGTTTCTTTCTGAAGTTTTGGAGTGATTTCTTTGGATTTATAAAACTGCAGATAATCATCATAACCACCTACTAAATCAATTATTTTTCCCCCGCCTTCAAACACTAATGTTCTAGTAACAAGTCGTTCTAAAAAATCCCTATCATGACTTACAACTATCACCGTACCATCGAATTCACTCAAAATTTCTAGCAATATTTCTAAACTATCCATATCAAGATCGTTAGTAGGCTCATCCAATATAAGTAAATTTCCTGGATTAATAAGAGTTTTAGCTAATAAAAGACGGTTTGCTTCCCCTCCAGACAAAGTGGAGACCTTAGTATCCAGCTCTTTTGGATTAAACATGAATTTTTTCAAATATGTAGCTACATGCATGTCTTTTCCATTAGCAAAATGCACATGATCACCACCATTAGGACATAATATCTGCTTTATACTATGCTCTTTATTTAATGTAGAACGATACTGATCAAAATAAGAAATTTCTAAAAAACTTCCATGTCTTATCTTGCCACTAGTTGGTGCCAATTCCTTTACCAGTAACTTAATAAAACTAGATTTACCAGAACCATTAGGGCCAATTATTCCTATTTTCTCACCCTTTTGCACCTTAAAAGAAAATTCATTTAGAATTGCTTGAGACCCATGACTAAAACTCACTTTCTCCATTTCAATTATAAACTTAGTTTTTTTTGCCTGATCTGTAGCAAATGGATCCATTTTTTGTTTGGCTACAGCTATAGAATTAGTCTTGCTTTTTAGTTGCTCTCTAAGAATACGAAGCTGTGCTAACCTACCCTGATTACGTTTACGCCTTCCCGTAACACCTTGCTGAAGCCACAAATTCTCAGCTTGCATTTTTTTATCCAGTTTCTTTAGAGATGATTCCTCAATTTGAAGAACCTGATCTTGCCACTCTTCAAAATATTTAAACCCTCTATCTGACTTACGCAGCACTCCCCTATCCAGCCACCATATTTTATTTGTAACATTGTTTAAAAATGCTCTATCATGACTGATACAAATTACAGCGCCATTATAAGATTTAATATATTCCTCAAGCCATTCTATAAGAGCAATATCCAAGTGGTTTGTTGGTTCATCTAAAAGCAAAATTTCAGGCTCTTCCACTAGGGCTTTTGCTAAATGAACCCTTCTAATTTGACCACCTGATAAATTTGAGATTTGCTCTTTACCTTTTAGCCCAAGCTGATCT
>CAZIGS010000055.1:0-7409 GCA_964538645.1 uncultured Rickettsiaceae bacterium | reverse complement strand
TATAGGCGTAGGTGCAGCTGGTGCAGGTTGAGTAGGGACTGTGTTGTTGTGTGAAGGTTCTTCTACATAGACTGGAGCTGGCTTTGCTTCCTTATTGGATTGATATGCCACATCTTGTTGGGCTCTATGATCCACTTGTGGCTGCTCAATATTTTGTGGTTTTTGAGGTATTTCAATATGATATCCCTCAGGTGTCTGATGTATTTCTACATTCCTAGAAGACGGAGGTGTAGGAGCGCTAATATTCGTTGAGTCCAGATGAGTTGGTCCTGCTTTTTTAGCAGGATTATCTGAGTATTTATTCTCTTGCCCTTGATGTTCTATATTTAGCTGCTCAGATAATTTTTTACTTGGAGCGGGGTTTTTTCTTGTTGGTTGCTCTTTGGCTTTTTCCACTGGGCATCTGTATTTTGTAAGATCCTTACGCGCCGAAGAGAGCATAGATTTTATCTCGCTCAACTCTTTTCTTAGCTCTGCGTCAGATTCGCTGCTATTATCACGGGCTATATCTCTTGCATGAGCTATGTCTTGATATCTATCTGGACCGTTTATACGAGAGCTGTAGGCTGCACGCTTTTTAGATTTTTTCGTACGTTTTGCATTCAGATCATCTTCTATCATATCTCTGTACATGTATCGATTGCGAACTGACGGCTCAATTCTTTCATCTGAGAATTCATCTTCATCATCATCTTCTTCGTCATAATCATTTTGTGAAATATTGATTTTTGCACGATCAATATATTTTTTATTATATAATGGACGCCTTTTGCTCCCATGGAAACCTTTGGTGTCTATCAGCTTATTATTGGCTGATCTTTTTAACATTGAATCTACACTGCACCCAGAAAGGATCAATATGGCGGTTACTACTAGAAGTATTTTGTTTTTCATATATTCTATACTTTAATTCTGTTTGTTCTAAGAGTCATCTTTTGACATGCTAGACATAAATGATTAGCGAATGTGATGACAAATCAAGAATCAGTATATCTAACTTTTAAGAAAAAAATTAAGCTTTTTCCTTGAATTTTTGTATTATTTCTTCAGCTGTGTCTGCTATGATATTTGGACTGTCTTTTTTCAGCTTAGAAAGAGCATTACTTGCTTCTAATAAAATCCGCTTGTCAGCTATTATTTCTATTATTTTATTCGCAAGTATTTGAGGAGTTAGGTCATACTGATCAAAAAACCATCCACCGCCGTTATCTTGGATCATTTTAGCATTAAAATGTTGATGTTTTTCTGCTGCAAATGGGTATGGAACAAGAATAGCTGGTTTTGAGACTGCGATAATCTCGGCTATCGTTGCAGCTCCGCTTCTTCCTATCAGCAAATCTGAGTTGTATAGTAATTCTGGTATATTATAAAAGAAATGGTCTATATGTCCCTTAATACCATATTTTTTATAAGATTTTTTTAGATTTTCTAAGTCTTCAGACCTTGCTTGCTGGTTTATTTCAAGTTTTAATGAGGGGTAGTGCTTTTGTACTAAGCTCATAGCTTGGGGTATTATGCTCGAGAAAAATGATGCTCCTTGACTTCCACCAGTTATAAGTATTCTGAAACTATTCTTTCTAGCAGCGCTTTTAGGTGAGGCATTCTTATATTGTAGTATCTCTTGTCTTACTGGGTTGCCCGTGACGATGATTTTATCCTTTGGCAAATTTTTTGGTATATTCCCAATATTTTCAGTGACCAAAGACAATTTTTTTGCAATTTTAGCAAAACGCAAATTCACTTTCCCTAGAAAGCAATCCAATTCGTGGATCATTATAGGTATACCCAAAATACGGGATGCCAATAATGGAGGATATGTTACGTAGCCTCCAAAACCTATAATTAAAGCAGGTTTTGTTTTATATAGTAGGATAAAGGCACGTATTATTGCTATTAATGTAAAAAAAACTCGGAGAATCCTGCCTAATATTCCAGATTTTGGTTGTGGTTGTCCTATTACATAAGTAGGGATATGTGTGTGATTTTTTAAATATTTGACACATCTATGATCAGTAATCAGAGATACATTATATTTCCGCTTCTGTAATATTTCAGCTACCGCGATCGCTGGAAACAAATGCCCGCCAGTTCCACCACCTACTACGAATATTCTTTTCATAATTACAGCTCCAGTATTTGCAGTTTATATTTTGTTAAACTAGCTCGCTGTCTTGTTAAAGCAAGCAAAATACCCATTGCTATTGCGACAGAAAAGGTAGAGGAGCCACCGTAACTAATAAAGGGCAACGTCATGCCTTTTGTTGGTAGCATATTTAGTGTGACTCCCATGTTTATTATGGATTGAATCCCAAATTGGCATAAAAGACCTGCTGCTGCAAGTATAGTAAATCTATCTTCTTCATGTAGCAATAATAACAACCCTCTGATTACTATAAATGCAAAAATAGCAGCAATGATTAAGCATATTATTGCTCCAAATTCTTCACCAGCTACAGCAAAAATAAAATCCGCATGTGAATCAGGTATTAGTTGCTTTACGCTACCTTCGCCAGGACCTCTTCCATATAATCCGCCCTGTTCAAATGCTTTAAGCGATTTGCTTACCTGATAATTTTCTCCAGTCGTTGGGTCAAGGAAATTATTAATACGCTGAGCGGCATGTGGTAAGAATTTATAAGCCCCAACAACGCCAACTGCTCCACCTACCATTGCTATAATAATCCATAAAAATGGTAACCCAGCAACAAATAATTGCAACCCCCATATAGAAGATATCATAACAAGCATGCCTACATCGGGTTGCATAACGAGTATTGCGGCTATAGCGCAATATAAGCCTGCTATTATAGTAAATGCAGGGAAATCATCATTCCTCATTGATAATATCCACGCCGTAACTATAGAGAAAAATGGTTTTACAAATTCTGATGGTTGTAAAGAAAACCCCAAGATACTTATCCATCTTCGTGCTCCTTTTACCTCATATCCATAAAATTTAACTAGAAGCATCAATAATACACTAATTGTAAATCCAAGAATTGCGAATCTTCTAATAAGCAGCTTATCAAGTAATGAGATAGAAAAAATTATACAGGCTGCAAGTATTAGATATATGACATGTCTAGTAGAGAAATATGTTTCTTCTAGCCCTATTCTCATTGCTACTGCTGGGCTGGATGTTGTGACAAGCATCAAACTGAAGGCAAAAAGCAAGCCTAAAGCAATTATAGTTTGTTGGTCTATAGATCTCCACCAACGCCATAAAAAATTCTTATGCAGATCCGATTGCATTAAATACCAATATTATGATTTTTTCTAGATAATAGGTTTCTGATGATCTAAACTCAATAAAAATCAACATTTAATGTATATTTTACATAAGAACTATATTTGTTGGTTGACTATTTTGCTTGTATACTATATAACTTCCTAAGTTTTACCTAGATATTATAAGTTCTATATTGGGGATGTAGCTCAGGGGTAGAGCATCTGCTTTGCACGCAGAGGGTCGGGGGTTCGATTCCCTTCATCTCCACCAGTTTTCTTCTAGGAATATGACTGGCACAGGATCGGTCTTATGTAACGAAGCCAGACTAGACATTACCTTAATTATGATTCACGCAATATTCTCGTATTACCATAGTACTCATAGGCTAGGAAATAGTTATGGAATAAGGGTACTATTCTTTTAATAAAATAGACAATATATTAAAAAAGCCTGAGAATTTCTTCTCAGGCTCATTTTTGATTTAGCTAAAAAGTAAAATTACTTCGCAGCTTCTTCTTTTTTTGTTTCTTCTTCTGCGGCAGCAGGAGCTTTCTCATCAGCAGCTGTTGTGTCTGCAGTTGCAGCAGCAAAAGCAAATACTGGAGCTAGAACTACAGCTAAAGCAAGTGTTAGTAAATTTTTCATTATAAACTCACATTTTTGTTGTTAACGGTACGGTAATTATACACAAAACCTGCATCTAGTCAATAGCTCTCGGATATATAATTCATGATCTGAGGCTTTTATGATACAGTATATTTTTAGATTGAATTTTTATATACTAGAGCAAAATAAATTATATTTATTATGAGTATAAAACAAATTATTCAAAATTCTCCTGATGCCCCTGGCATATATCAGATGATCAGTGGTGATGGTAGCATTTTATATATAGGAAAAGCGAAAAATATAAAAAAGCGTCTGATAAATTATATAGGAAATAATCTTACGACGCGTATTCTCTTAATGGTGCGTCAAATAAGTAGAATAGAATATGTAACCACAGGAAATGAAGCAGAGGCTTTGCTATTAGAGTCTAGGCTCATTAAAAAACATCAGCCAAAATATAATGTTCTTCTTAAAGACGACAAATCTTTCCCGTATATTATGCTAAAACAGGATAATGATTTTCCTCAAGTGACAAAATATAGAGGTAAGATTAGTGATAGTAATTATTACAAGTTTTTCGGGCCCTTTGCTAATGTTGGGGCAGTGAATAATTCTCTAAAGTTTTTGCAAAAAACTTTTAAGTTACGCAATTGTACTGATAGTTTTTTTAGCAATAGAACAAGACCATGTTTGCAATATCAAATTGGCAGATGTAGCGCTCCATGTGTTGGTAAAATATCTAAGGAAGAATATGCAGAATCTGTCAAGCAAGCAACAGTGTTCTTAAGTGGAGAAAGCCAAGAATTGCAAAATGAATTGGCACATCAGATGACTATTGCTAGCAATAATATGGAATACGAAAAAGCTGCTGCAATTCGAGATAAGATACAGAATTTGAGCCATATACAATTGGGTGGGGATAATTTAAAAGAAGGAATTGTAGATCTAGATGCAATAGCTATAACAGAAAAATACGGCTTATATTGTGTTGCAATATGTTTCTACCGTGGTAGGCAATTTTATGGGAATAAATTATATTTTCCTACAGGAGACAATAGCAGCATGTCTGAAGTTTTATCTTATGTAATAGGGCTATTTTATCAGAATAGGATATGTCCTAAGGAAATAATTGTAAATACAGAGATTGAAGATAAAGAGATTTTAGAAAGCGCCTTATACCAGCTTCACAATATTCATACAAAAATTTACGTACCTTTAAAAGCTGTAAAAAAATCCTTGATTGATTCTGCTTTAACATCCGCAGAAGAAGGGTTGAAGATCAAAATTAAAACCCAAGATACAAATTTAGAAATTTTGAATAAAATAGCAGAATTATTTGGTTTAGCTGAGGTTCCAAAACGAATTGAGATATATGATAATAGCCATATTATGGGGGCTCATGCCGTTGGTGCTATGGTAGTTTCTACACCAGAAGGTTTTAGTAAAAAAGAATATAGGTCTTATAATGTAGAAAATAAAACAGGAGATGATTATGCAATTCTGCGTGAAGTAATGAATAGACGCATGAAGAAAATTATCGCCGGAGACGGTCCTATACCTGACTTGATGATTATTGATGGTGGGAAGGGGCATCTTAGTACTGCTATCGAAGTTATGAAGAAATTGGGTGTAGCTCTAAATATTGTAGCAATGTCAAAAGGGGTTGATAGAAATGCGGGTCGTGAGGTTTTTCATATTGATTCTAAAGAAGAATTTACATTAGACAAAAATGATTCGGCAATGAAATATCTACAAATACTTCGTGATGAAGCTCATAATTTTGCTATAAACACCCATAGGAAAAAACGCACTAAGGCAATTTATTTCTCAAGTTTAGATGAAATAGAAGGAATAGGAAATTCACGCAAAAAAGCATTGCTACATTTTTTTGGTGGCATTGATGCTATCAAAGCTGCATCCATAGAAGATTTAATAAAGGTCCAAGGGATTAGTAAATCTGTAGCTGAGAAGATATGGTATTCCTTTAGAGGGAGGTCTGTATTTTGAAATTAAATTAGCAGAATTCTGTATTATTTACTGTATATTAACCAAAATTGTTTCAATTCTGCAATATGTTGCTGTATAATGCACAAAAATATCATATCAATATATTCAGCAGGCTCAAACTGCTGCAAAATTATACATCAAGCTAATAAAAATACAGATATTTATGCGGTGGAATAAAATAACAGAACTAACTCATGCTCTAGAGGAGAATTATCCAGATGAGGATTTGACATCTCTAAGAGTAAGCGAAGTATATGATTTAATACTCAGTCTTCCAGATTTTGAAGATGATCCTGATGAGGCAACAGATGCTTTACTTAAATCCATCCTTGAATCGTGGAAAGAATACCGGGAAGAAGAAAATGGTTGATACCATATTAAGGGCCCATGACATTGTAAAAAATTACGAACTATTTTTAGTAGATATATGGGGAGTTGTGCTAGAAGAGTTAGAAGCATACCCCAATGTCGTTGATACAATAAATTGGATCAGTAGCAAAAAAACCCTTTGCTTTCTTTCCAACACCCCTCGCTTAAGGCCAGCTGTCCAAAAAAGATTATCTGATGTTGGTGTGAATATATCAGAAAATATGATTTACTCTGCTGGAGAAACTGCTGCAAAAATCTTATCCCAAAGCCAAAAATATTTATCTATAAAAGAACCAATAATATATTACTTAAGTGATCCAAAATTTGCAGATTCTTATTCTGATATCAATCTAAATACTACAGATAGACTGGAGGAAGCGAATATTATTCTAGTAACGGCGATGATAGAAGAGGGTGATGACTTAAATAAATATAACGAAATATTAGACAAAGCAGCAAGTCTTGGAATTACATGTGTCTGTTCTAATCCTGATACTATAATACCTGCAAATGGCAAGCTAAGATATTGCCCAGGTTATATAGTGCAAGGTTATAAAGGAAAATTAGTATATACTGGAAAGCCACATAAGGATATTTTTGAAATGGCTCTGGATGATTATAAACATATTCCCAAAGATAAAATACTTATGATTGGTGATACAATTGAAACAGATATTCTAGGTGCACAAAATGCAGGAATACATTCTGCTTTGGTAAATACTGGAAATGCTGCTAAATTATTCGCAGAAACTAATGGAAATATTGAGGATATGAGAAAAAGACTAAAAATTTCTCCTTCAATTTTTCTTAGCCTGACTACTTAATACAACCATTCTTACCATTAAAAAGGCAACCGCGCTTGATATGCTAAGCCCTAGAAATAAAGTGGTGAATGCTTGTATGCTATTATCATGTATTTTTGATATAGCGTAACTTATAAAAGCTGTGATTATATAATATAGTGAGCCAAAAATTGATCCTGCAGTACCGCTAAATTCCCTATAATCTTCTAACGCAAAATGCAGTATATGTGGTACTATGAATGTATGCCCCATAGCATGCATCATAGAAGGTATCATTATTACAACCAATGCAGTAAATTTCGTTGATTCTTCATTTAAAAAGAATGAACCAATAAACATAGCAATACATCCGGTAAGGCTGAGGCTTATGCCAGATGTGATAGCTGTATAAC
>CAZIGS010000054.1:6822-7444 GCA_964538645.1 uncultured Rickettsiaceae bacterium | reverse complement strand
ATGAAACTTTACCCATTACGACTAGTACCTGAAAAAATCTCAATTGATTTTATGCAACTCAGGAAAATCAATTATGCTATCTCTATAGGATTGTCAATTTTAAGCATTATATGGATATGTATTTTTGGATTTAATTTTGGAATTGATTTTGCAGGTGGAATTAGCATTGAAGCTAGAATAAACCAAAAACCAGATATTGGTCATATGCGCGAAGTTCTAACAAAGCTTGATATTGGTGAGGTAATGATAAATACTTTTGGTAACGAAAATGATATTTCTATTCGAATAGGAAATTTCAGCGAGGATAAAGATCTAACTCAAAAAGTTACTAAAGTAAAAGAAGCTCTTAAAAATCACTTCAAATATGAAATAGATTACCGAGACGTAAGCTTCGTCGGGCCACAAGTAGGTAAAGAGCTTATTAAATCAGGTACCTATGCTATGGTATTATCATTCATAGCTATTATGATATATGTGTGGATAAGATTTGAGTGGCAATTTGGCCTAGGTGTACTTATAGCGCTGGTGCATGATGGGATTTTATCTTTGGGATTTATGAGTTTTACTCAGCTAGATTTTAATTTGAGTACTGTTGCTGCTTTACTCACAATCATAGCATTTT
>CAZIGS010000054.1:0-6812 GCA_964538645.1 uncultured Rickettsiaceae bacterium | reverse complement strand
CAGTAAATGACTCTGTGGTAATCTATGATCGTATTAGAGAGAATATACGTAAATATGTTTCAAAGCCTGTATATGAGATAATAAATACAAGCATCAACGAGACATTATCGAGAACAACTCTTACAGTTTTGACAATTCTACTAACTAACGCAGCCCTTATTATCTTTGGCGGAGAAGCTATAAGAAGCTTTAGTGTTCTAGTGTTTTTTGGTATAATGTTTGGTACTTACTCATCGATTTTTATTTCCGCTCCGATTTTAACTTTGTTTAAATTAGAGAAATTTAAATAGCCAAAGCCTCATTCTCGCGATTGAACCGAGAACATGCAAAAATAAATAATGGGTCCTCGGGTCAAGCCCGAGGATGACGGTGAAAAAGGCCCGAGGATGACCGTGAAAAAGGCTGGAGGATGACGGTAAAATATGCACCACCGCTCGAATTTAACATTAGCAATAGTAGCAGTCATACTCAGCATGGTATTGCTTGCTTTTGCAGCCGTGCCAATATACGACTTATTCTGCAAAGCAACCGGATTTGGCGGCGCTACAAAAAGGTCTAAATCTTCATCTCAAATAATGGGATCAAAAAAAATTATTGTACGTTTTGATGCTAATACATCACCTGCATTAAATTGGAAATTTATCCCCAAACAAGCAGAAGTAGAGGTTGTGCCTGGAGAAAATGTGCTGGTATTTTATTTTGCAGAAAATTTAAGTGATGAAGACATAATTGGCACAGCGGTATTCAATGTTACACCATTAAAAGCAGGTCAGTATTTTAATAAAATACATTGTTTCTGCTTTGAGGAACAGCTACTTAAAGCACGCAGCTCAGCTTTAATGCCTGTGTCTTTTTACGTAGATCCCGAGATAGAAAACGACTCCGATACAGCAGATGTTGACACTATTACTCTGTCTTATAGCTTCTTTAAAGTGAGAGATGCAAAGTGACTTTAATTGCGAGAAAGGTGAAAGGCCACGGGGCAATAATTAAATACATGATGAAGTCTACTACGATCCTTTGGATTGCTTCGTCGTTACACTCCTCACAATGACAGTCTTTAAATTCTCCAAAACTACTTGTAATTTTTATGCTAACTGATATAAAGATTCTAATTGTTTATACCAAAGGTACGTTTATGGATTTTAAAAAAGCAATTTGCTCTTTGCTATGTACATCTGCATTAGTTGTTTCTATGCCTACATACGCTGATAAAGTAGAAAAAATTATCATCGAAGGCAATAAGCGTGTTGAGTCTGCAACTATAGAGAATTATTTGAAAATCAAACCTGGTGATGAAGCAACTACTCTCAGCCAGGAAGATTCAATCCATTCTCTATATTCAACATCGTTATTCGATGATGTAAAAATCAGCTACGCTTCTGGTGTTCTTAAAGTAACAGTGCAGGAAACTCCTCTAATTATAAAAGTAGTAATTAAAGGAAATTCTAAAATTGGCACAAAAAACATCAATAAGGAAATTCTAACTAAATCAGGACGTTCACTTAAAAACAAAGAAATAGAACATGATATAGCGAAAATCACAGAAATGTATAAAAAATCTGGAAGATTTGCTGTAACTGTCACATCTCAAGTAGAAAAGCTAAAAAACAACAGAGCAAAGGTTATTTTCTCTATTTCAGAAGGGCCTAAAACTTCAGTAAGAAAAATCAGATTTGTTGGCAATGAACATTACTCTACTGATCATTTGAGATCCATTATTCTGACAAAAGAAAAAGCATGGTACAAATTTTTAAGCAGCGATGATACATATGACCCAGATCGTATGGAATATGACTTGGTTCTGCTTTCACAATTTTACCAATCTATGGGTTATGCGGATTTTAAAATTCTATCTTCTAATGCAGAACTTTCCACTACAAAGGATTATTTTATACTTACATATGCATTTGATGAAGGTAAAAAATATAATTTTGGTACCGTAGAAGTGCAAAATAATATTCCAGACATTAAAACAGCTTATATAAAACGCCTTATAAATATAAGAAAAGGGCGTGTTTTTAGCTCAAAAGCTATAGAACAAACAGAAGATAAAATAGCTGACTGGCTTGGCAATAAAGGATACCCACAAGTAAATGTATATCATATATTAGAAAAAGATTCTAAGGGTCATATTGCTAATATAAGGTTTATAGTAGATCCAGCAGAGAAAGTATATATAGGTAAAATAGATATTCATGGGAATCTTAAAACTAAAGATAAAGTGATTCGCCGTGAATTTAGAATTGCTGAAGGTGATGTATTTAATCGCTCATATATAGAAAAAGCAGATCGCAACTTACGCAATCTAAATTACTTTGAAAAAGTAAAAATCAAAACAAACCCCACAAATGAACCAACTCGCTATGACCTTGATGTGGAAGTACAAGAAAAATCTACTACATCAATAGGATTAGAGGGAGGATATAATACATCTAGCGGTCCGTTCGGCCGTATTTCTTTTGATGATAGAAACTTGCTTGGCACAGGTAAATATTTCAACACAGCTCTACAAGTAGCAAAAAGAAATACTGCCTATAGTATAGGGATTACAGATCCTTATTTTATGGATAAAGATATTTCTCTTGGAACAAGTTTATTCTATACACATGTAGGGTCTGGTCACGTAAATCAATTTTTTGGAGAAAGCAATGCTTACACTCTCAATACCAAAGGAGCTAGAACATCATTAGGTTATGATTTAGCAGATGATCTTCAACATAGTATATTTTATACTATAAAAAGAGATGATTTATCGGTATCTGAAACTCAAGAATCGATAATGATCAAAGAACAAATTGGTAGATACACTACATCTGCAGTAGGACAAACTCTTACATTAAATATGGCAGATAATTTATATGCCCCAAAAAGCGGTTATATATTATCAGGAACACAAGAATATGCAGGGGTTGGAGGAGATAATATTTATTTAAAACATGAAGCAAGTCTTGCGACCTATACATCATGGGCAGAGAATAAAGTAACTTTAAAACTTTCAGGAGAAACAGGAAATATTCATGGTCTAAAAAAACGCACAGTACGTATCACTGATCGCTTTAACCTTGGAGACCAAACTCTACGTGGTTTTGCAGCTAGAGGTATTGGCCCTAGAGAAAAAAGGACAGGAGAAGCTCTTGGTGGTAAAAAATATTACTCAGCTACCGCAGAGTTACAATTCCCAATAGGAGCACCAGAAGAATTTAGTTTATCTGGAGCCTTATTTACTGATGTAGGTGGTGTATGGGGTGTTGACATACCTAAAAAAAGCCAAGATTTATATAGTAGAAAAAATATATATGATAATAATGCGCCTCGTATCACATACGGATTTGGTATAGTCTGGAATACCAGGATGGCACCAATACGTCTCTATTATGCATTTAGATTACGCAAACAAAAATATGATGAGGTACAACCATGGACTGTAAGCATGTCAGCATCATTTTAGAGAAAGCGTCATTGCGTGGATTACAAAGCATTATGCGTAGTAATTCACCAAAGCAATCCTGTGAATTGACTCATTGCGAAGCAATATTATCTTATAATAATGTGTTGCTACTCAACAAAATCATTAACTGGATTGCTTCGCAATTTGAATCCGCAAATGCTCTATTCAAATTCCTCGCAATGACGATGGTTATTCTTTTCTCATCCACATCCACTCATGCACAAGAAAGCTTAAAGATAGCAGTAGTTGATATCCAATATGTATTAGATCATTCAATAGCAGTAACAAATTTAAGAGAATCTATTGATAAGTTAAGTGAAAAATTACATAAGGAAATGTCTACAAAAGAAGCAGAACTCAAAAATACTGAAGCAGAATTGACGAAGAAACGCGGGGTACTGAGCCAAGAACAGTTTGATACTGAGGTAAATAATTTTTACAAAAAAGTATCAGAAGCTCAGCATGATATGCAACAAAAAAAAGCAAAGCTTGAACAAGCCCACGCAGATGCAATTGGAATAGTACATGATAGTACTTTGAAAATAATCGCTGATTTAGCGAAGGAAAAAAAGTTTAATATAGCATTGCCAATCTCACAAATACTCTATACAGATGACAATATAAGTATAACAGGAGAAGTAGTCGCTAGACTTAACAATAGTATAAAATCTATTCCATTAAACTATAAATAACAGGTTGTAAATTGGGTAAAATAGCAATAGTCACAGGGGGCACAAGAGGTATAGGTGCTTCAATATCTAGGTCTCTACATGAAAACGGCTATAATGTTATTGCAAATTATTTCTCTAATGATGAAGCAGCTAAAAAATTTGCTGAAGAAACTCAGATCAAAGTAATGAAATGGAATGTTTCAAATTACGAAGACTGTGCAAATGCTGTAAAGCAAATTGAAACACTATACAATAACAATGTTTCTATACTCGTAAATAATGCGGGTATTACCAGAGACGTAATGCTTCATAAAATGCTTGAGAAAGACTGGTATGATGTGATGCATGTCAACCTGGATTCTTGTTATCATATGTGTAGAGCTGTTATTAATCCTATGCGCGACAAAAAATATGGACGCATAGTTAATATAAGCTCAATTAATGCTCAAGCAGGTCAAATCGGGCAAACCAATTACTCAGCAGCGAAAGCTGGAATTATAGGATTTACAAAAGCATTAGCTAGAGAATCAGCTAGTAAAAATATTACTGTAAATGCTATAGCCCCAGGCTATGTCATGACTGACATGGTGGCACAGATTCCGTCAGAAGTATTGGATAAAATAGTGAATTTAATCCCCATGGCTCGTTTAGGGAAACCAGAAGATATAGCACGCGCTGTATTATTTTTAGCTAGTGAAGAAGCTAGTTATATTACTGGCGAAACCTTGTCTATCAATGGTGGACATAACATGTTTTAATAATTCACGTCATCTTAAGCAGAAAGCTTGGTGTCAGCCCTTCAGTGGCATCCATGTGAAAGCATGGGGCCATTAAATAAAGTCAATTAATTTGGAAGAATGGTATGAATAACAATAATTTTAATCTACTCTTAGCTATAATTCTTGCTCTAGGAATAATGGCTGGTTGGCAATATTTTTATGAAAGACCAAAACTAGCAGCTTTAACAAGCCAGCATCAAAACTATAACAAAAAAATGGATCAGATTAAAACTGAGTCTAAAATTGCTCTTCCAGCAGAAGAAATATTTGTAGATAGAAATCTTGCTATATCATCAGATTCTAGGGTTAAAATTTCCACAAAACATATTAATGGCTCAATATCACTCAAAGGACTACGCTTTGACGATATTACACTGGCTGATTATAGACGTGATATAAGCGATAATTCTCCTGAAGTAGAATTATTATCACCCTCTAATACTAAAACTGGGTATTTTGTAGAAACAGGTTGGCATAGCGAATTTTCTGGCACTACATTACCTGACCAAAACACTATATGGAAAGCAAGCAGCAATATTTTAGAAGAAGGACAACCAGTAACATTTACATGGAAAAATAATGATAATATAGAATTTATCGTCACTGTAAAAATAGATCAAAATTATATGTTCTCAATCGAGCAAAATATAATAAACAACTCTCCAAAACCTATAGCTTTGAGACCTTATGGTATTATAAACAGAATATATACGGCTACTGAATCAAGTAATAGTATTTTACATGAGGGATTAATAGGCGCTATATCTGATAAATTAGAAGATGCTACTTATGAAAATATCAAAGACAAAAAAACAAAACATTTTGATGCAGGCAGAGTAAATTGGATAGGAATTACCGATAAATATTGGCTTACAGCTCTAATACCAGATAAGAATTTGGAATATAGTTCAAATTTTTCATATGGTGTAGTAGCTGGACAAGATCGTTACCAGGTAGATTTCTTAGGACCACAACAAGTAATAGAACCTGGCAAAAAACTGACTGTCAATAATTTGCTTTTTACTGGAGCAAAAAAAGTCAATCTACTTGATGATTATTCCACTGAATATGATATCAAACTATTCGATAGAGCAATAGATTTTGGAATCTTCTATGTTCTAACAAAACCATTATTTCATATTTTAAATTTCTCGTATAAATATTTCGGAAATTTTGGTGTAAGTATTCTCATAGTCACAGTAATGATCAAGATTCTAATGTTTGGAATTGCTAATAAATCTTACCGCTCTATGAAAAAAATGAAGGCTCTGCAGCCAGAAGTTGAGCGTATAAAAGATCTTTATGGCGAAGACAAAACAAGGCTACATCAAGAAATAATGGAGCTTTATAAAAGAGAAAAGGTAAATCCATTATCAGGCTGCCTACCTCTACTTATCCAAATACCAGTATTTTTTTCGATATATAAAGTACTATATGTTACCATTGAAATGAGACATGCACCATTTTTTGGGTGGATTCATGATTTATCAAGCCCAGATCCTACAAGCATCTTTAACTTATTTGGACTCTTGGCTTTTACTCCACCATCATTCTTAATGATAGGAGTATGGCCTATACTTATGGCTATCACAATGTATATGCAACAACGCATGAGCCCTGAGCCAGCAGATCCTGTCCAAGCGAGTGTGATGCGTTTCATGCCTTTAATGTTCCTTGTAATGTTTTCACGCTTTCCAGCAGGACTTTTAATATATTGGACATGGAATAATATACTCTCAATAATACAGCAATATTATATAAACAAGCTAAGTAAGTAGCGCAATGTCTTTACGAGAGGAGCGAGCCATAAGCTCCTCGCAATAACAGCTGAAAGTATCCCACACTATATCTAATTATTAACCTGAGCTTGATGTAAGAAAACTATAAAAGCTGATTGTTATAGGCTTTAGC
>CAZIGS010000053.1:6146-7465 GCA_964538645.1 uncultured Rickettsiaceae bacterium | reverse complement strand
AGATGTCATCCTAGTGCTTGACACTAGGATCCATTTACAATTTTATGGAACATCCGGTCGGGGCCAGATGATGACGAATTGGACTAAAACCTATAACAAAGGTCATCCTCTAAACTACACAACTAAATCCCCTCCGCTGCTACCTTAACTTTCGTTAAGATAGAATTAGGATCATCGACACGCAAATCCGAAACCACATTACCATTTTTTATATCACTAGGACTAACACGAAATGATATAGTATATCCTTCTACAGATACAATACGATAGCAACCTAAATTTAAGAATCTAGAATTCTTCACTTCTACCATATCTCCAACAAAAAACGTATCAACAAGACCTTCAGCTCGTATACTCATTTTAGCTGTTCTACGGTAATTATACAAAGCTCCAAACTCAATATTAATACCTTGAACAGTTAATACATTACCACGCTCTACTTTTTTCCATGTAGCAGTAGGAAAAATACCAAATTGTAATTTAGGCAACAAGTTAACACCAACCAAATCTCTAAGCCTACCCAAATACGATTTTGTAGCTACAACAAAAGAATCTGGTGTCACATGGCTTACTCTGTAAATACCATCTCCTCCTAAGGCATCACCTACAATACTTACACCTGAAAGAAGCACATGATCTCCTATCATCAAATTATGTTCAGGAGCGGATATAGTTACCATTCTTTTAAGATTACTATCTGTAGGAACCTTTCCAGCAGGTAGGTACCCAGAAGTTATATATTGAATATATTTTGTATCTGGAGATGCACCGCAAAAAGCCTCCCTTACATTCATAAAGCCAAGTCGCTCTATTATCCCAGGAACACCACCAAGAGCAGGATCATCCTCAAAACATATTGATTTGCCATACGCAGTAATACGAACTCTCCCACTAAGATCAATTATTGCTTTAGCTTTCTCAGCAGCAAGAGCGTTAAAAGCTTTTACAAATGAATCAACAGAGTTAAAACACCCATTAATTTCTTCCTCTACAAAAGTAGTTGCCAACAGACTACAAAAGAATTCATCACCTATCTTAACAGAAACTCTCTGTCCGAATTTCAACTCATTTTCATCCCGAGGCTCATTACCTCTTAGAGACACAGACAACCTCGCTGAATGATCTTTCGCGCCATATAGACGATTTTCAGCAGAAATCTGCCTAGATATAGCATATTCACCAGGCTTGAATATTGACATATCCCTTGCAGGATCAAGCACAACTGCCCCAGCAGGTGATAGTGTCACTTGGTCTCGAGGCATTAGCACAGCTGCCCCAGCAGGTGATAGCGTCACTTGGTCTCGAGGCATTGGCACAGC
>CAZIGS010000053.1:0-6046 GCA_964538645.1 uncultured Rickettsiaceae bacterium | reverse complement strand
GAGGCATTGGCACAGCTGCCGCAGCAGGTGACAATGTCACTTGGTCTTGAGGCATTGGCCTCTTAGGCATTGTAAAACCTGATAAACCTTTTGCTTCAGGCCTTCTAGGAGGTATATAAATGTCAGGAACATCTCCACACCACACTCTATTAATTGACATAATTTTGCTCCATATAATAATATGGAGAGCTTTTATCAGAATTGAGGCTCCAAGACAAGAGGGTATCAGTATTTTTTTGTACTTTGAATATTAGTATGAGAGGATATAGGAGATAATTTGTTGTGGATCCCTGCTTTCGCAGGGATGACTCCATTCGTAGGAAGGTGTTATTATTTCTTTCCAGCTGCTTTTTTTACTTCATGCACTGTGCAATGAGATTTTTGGCTAGCACAGCGAGACATTTTGTCAAATACTTCCATAGCAGATTTTGAAGCAGTATCTACCATTTCTTTTGTATTGCAAACAGCTTCTCTCACCACATGCTGCACAAATTCCTGCTGACGAGCTATAGCTTGCTCTGCATTTGCAGAAGATGCAATTTCCTTCATAGCATTCATAGCATTATGCGCATTGTCTTGAACTATTTCCGCCCCACGCTTAAACATAGATTGAATACTTTCACTAGCTGCTTGGGAAGCTTCTTGAAATGCTTCTGCATTTTTTTTCATATTATCTGATAGTTTAGTAAAATCGAAATTACTACCACAATGTTTGGCAAAATTCTCAGGATTCATCATTTCTTTCATACCTTCACTAAAAAAATTTGTAAAATTATTGTTCATAACACCACTTCAATAAAAGTTAATCGTCTTAAGAATTAATAATAACATAACAATTTTACAGTTGCAAGGCCGTTTCTCGTTTTTTACAATTGAGGAATCTTAAAATGATTACTATGACTTTTATACAACAAAACAGTCATTATGAGGATAGATTGTAGAGTCGTTACGATCCTCTCAATGAAGACGCAGACAAATTACTCATCTCTTCCAGAGCTAAGAATATATTCTCAACTTCTTCCATTTGACTAGTACAATATAATGCTATATCACAGCCAGCTTTTATTGAAGCTTCAGCGCGCTGTTTCATACTTGTGCCAGACAAAGCCTCCATCTCCAAAGCATCTGTCATAATTATCCCAGCAAAACCTATCTTCTCACGTATATATTGAATGACTTTAGGAGATAAAGTAGCAGGCAGATCAGGATCAAGCACGGTATATACAACATGAGCCGTCATAGCATATGGACAATGGCTAGCTAAAGCTTTAAACACAGCAAAATCTGTTTTTTCCAACTCTTCTAAAGACGCATCCACCCGAGGCAATTCTGTATGACTATCCGCAAAAGCACGTCCGTGACCTGGAATATGTTTTATGACACCTTCTCCACCAGCTCTATGAATACCATCAAGCGCTGCCTTACATAAATCTACAACTTTTTGCACCTCATAACCAAAACTTCTATCACCTATTATATCATGAGCACCATTAAAACGCAGATCGCACACTGGAGCACATGTAACATCTATCCCGCACTCCTTCAATTCCTTCATGAGTTGAAAGAAATTCTCCTCTGCAGTTTTAAGACCTTGATCCTTATTTTGATCATATATATCACCGAAATATTCCATATTCGGATATTTTACATCATTGATAGGAGGTTTGATACGCTGAACTCTACCACCTTCTTGATCTATAAAAATTTTCGTCTTTGGACTAAGAGACTTTATATGATGTACGAGAGATTTTATCTGCCCCTTACTCTCACAATTACGCCCGAATAAAATAACTCCGTGAGGATTTGTAGTATTGATAAGCTCTATTTCCTTATTTGTAAGGATTTTTCCTGATATGCCGAAGATTATGTCTTTCATATGTTTTTTCCTTAGGTATCCGTCATTGCAAGGAAGGCTTAAAGCCTGACCTGGATTGCCGCGCCACTACGCTCTTCGCAATGACGAGTGCGAGGTAGATTGCGAGGTCAGCCCGCGACTTCCTCGCAATGACGCTTATGCCCCCAAAGTATAATCCTTAAATTTCGAATAGCGATTATCATAATATAGCTGCACAGTGCCAACAGGACCATTACGGTGCTTAGCAATGATAATTTCCGCTAAATTATGCACCTTATTGAGCATTTCCAGCCATTCAGAATGTTTATCCGTACCAGGAGCCGGTTGGCGTCTTGATAGATAATATTCCTCTCTATAGATAAACATCACAATATCGGCATCCTGTTCAATAGACCCAGATTCCCTGAGGTCTGAGAGCATCGGTCTTTTATCATCCCTTTGCTCTACAGCACGAGAAAGCTGAGAAAGCGCAATAATTGGAATATCTAACTCTTTTGCTAAAGCTTTAAGACCTTGCGTAATCTCAGAAATTTCTTGCACTCTGTTCTCCGAGCTAGCCCCAGAACCTCTAATAAGCTGAAGATAATCGATAAACAACACAGCTAAATTATGCTTTCGCTTTAACCTTCTAGCCCTTGTACGTATAGCTGAAATTGACAAAGCAGGCGTATCATCTATAAAAAAGGGCAACTCAGAAAGCATTTGCGCTTGGCTACGCAGCTCATTATAATGCTGCTCATTTACCTTCCCAGAACGCAAAGCTGAAGAATCTATATTTGTGTACATAGACAACATACGAGTAGAAAGCTGTTCTGATGACATTTCTAAAGAGAAGACGCCAATAGATGGCAGTGCTGAATCTTTTTTGCTCTTACTTTTTTCAAATGCAGCTTTACAAGCATTAACAGCAAGATTAATGGCAAAAGCTGTTTTACCCATAGATGGCCTACCAGCTATGATGACTAAATCCGAATTATGAAACCCAGAAAGCTTAGCGTCTAAATCAACATAACCTGTTGTAATACCAGTAATATGGTCGTCGCTCTTCATAGCTCTATCTATAGAAGTAATCGAAGATGCTATAGTATCTTGAATATTTACGAACCCCCTCTCTGACACACCTTCAGACGCAAGGTGAAAAAGCTGATTCTCTGCTGCCTCTATTTGTTCTACCGCAGCATAATCCAGACCAGAAGAATAGGCTGTAGAAACCATATCTTCACCAATTGCTATAAGATCACGCCTCAGTGACAAATCATATATTATACGACCATAATCATATGGATTAATTACTGTAGTAGCTAGAATAGCCAATTTATTTAAATACTCATCTCCACCCAAAGCCCTAAACTGCTCGTCACCAGAAAACATGTTATATAATGACACTGGTGTAGCGCTAATACCTTTTTCGATAATCAAATTAATGGCGCCATAGATTTTCTTATTTATTGGTTCGTAAAAATGCTCAGCTTTCAAGAATTCTAATACACGATTCAGCACTTCATTATTGGCAAGTATAGCACCTAGCAACCTTTGCTCTGCCTGTATATTATAAGGCAAATTACGTATTGCTTCAGCTTCTGCTGTTACTTCTAAAGAATATGTTGTTGTCATTATACTTCCTTTTGATACCCAGTCATCCTCGGGCTTGTTTCGCCGTCATCCTCGGGCTTGACCCGAGGACCCATTTTTCTTTCTAATTAATCTATCCCACATTATAACCCATTCATTTAATTATGGGCCCTGGGGTCAAGCCCGAGGATGACGTTTCTTCTTGCTAGGATGAGAGCGCTAAGCCAAAAACTTCTCTGCTTCTAACGCAGCCATACAGCCGGTACCAGCAGCGGTCACAGCTTGGCGGAATATTTTATCCTGCACATCACCAGCCGCAAACACACCCTCTATATTAGTCTTGGTAGAATTCGGTTTTGTTATAATATAGCCTTCTTCATCTATATCAATTATTCCTTTGAATAAATCAGTATTTGGCTTGTGACCTATAGCTATAAAAATACCATCAATTTTTTTCTCTTGAATAGTATTATCTATCGTATTTTGGATGATAGCATGAGTCACAGATTTAGGGCTATCAGTACCTTTTACTTCTATTAATTTATGATTCCAAATTACTTCGATTTTAGGATTTTGGAATAATCTTTCCTGTAGGATTTTTTCCGCTCTAAACTCATCTCGTCTATGGACTATCGTAACTTTACTAGCATGATTTGTAAGGTACAAAGCTTCTTCTACCGCAGTATTACCACCCCCAATCACCATCACTTCCTTTCCTCGAAAGAAAAATCCGTCACATGTAGCGCAACCAGAGACCCCAAATCCCTGAAACTCCTGCTCAGTTTGAAGCCCAAGCCATTTCGCCTGCGCACCAGTAGCTATTACGACTACATCAGCAATATAGGTAGCAGATCCTCCATATGCAGTAAAAGGTCTTTTAGAAAAATCGACTTTTTCTATATAATCTTGAATGATTTTAGTACCAACATGCTCCGCCTGCTTAGTCATTTGCTCCATAAGCCACGGCCCCTGAATTACATCAGCAAAACCTGGATAGTTTTCCACATCTGTAGTAATTGTAAGCTGCCCACCTGGCTGCATCCCATGCACTAAAATTGGCTGCATATTAGCCCTTGCAGCATAGATTGCAGCACTGCATCCAGCAGGACCAGAGCCTATAATTAGGATTTTTGTACGGTATTCTTGAGCCATGAATATATATAATCTATTTCTTTTTTATCAAATAAAGCAGGAGCATGTCCAGCATCATGCATAACATAAACACTCATATTATGCCTTATGTTCATTTTATCAACAGTTTTTTGCAGTAAAATATCAGAATCATTAGCATGAAGTAAAAGCGTAGGACTGAAAATTTTATCCCAAACGTCCCAAAATACTACATCTTCAGGGTTTTCCATATCTACTATAAAACTGGTGGCAATTTTTACATCATATTTCATATATAAATTTCCATCTTCACCCTTCATGGTATTATATTTTGTAACATGATCCCAAAAATCTTCACCTTTTATACCAAAATTTTTAAATACCATTTGAAGATGTTTTTTAGCTAACGCAAAATTTGGCAATGGAAATTTTACAGCTAAATATTTTCTAATTTTTGCGAGTGCTGGACCAGGAATTTCTGGCCCTATATCATTGAGTATCAAAGATTTTACCATTGTAGGATTATCACCAGCCAAAATCATCCCCATAATGCCCCCCATAGAAGAGCCGAGCAAATGCATCTCTGTGATATTCAAGATTTTTAGTAGGGCAAATAAATCCGCCATATATACTTCATAATTATACAAAGCAGGGTCTTCAAACCAGTCGCTATCTCCACGCCCTGGCATATCTATTGCTATAACTCTGAAATCCTTACAAACCACATCAGCCAGAAAATCAAAATCATGCGAATTTGCAATGAGACTATGAAGACATACTAAAGTCTCCACTCCCTCTGGATTCCACTCAGAAAAAGCTATTTTATGAGCTGGAACTTCATAATTAGCTGTTTTATATGCTTCTATTTGAGCTATGTGATTTTGCATTTAAATATATTATTAAACTAAAAAGAATCTACTCATACTAGCATCTTATGTCAAGCATGATAATTTTTTATCACCCACCCAAATCAGGCAAAAATATAGTCACCATAACAGGTATATATATCAGGGTAAATAGGCAGGACATAGGTACAGTTGCGGCTACTTTTTCTGGATGAAATTTTGTCATAGATGCAATTACTATAGTATTAGCTGCCATTGGTGCCATAAATAATAATTGTAGAGCATTATAATAGCTCTCGTCATACCAACCAAAAATAAATTTATCTAAAATAATGAATAGATTGATAGCTATAGGAAAGAATAAAAACTTAGATGCAAAAGCAGCTAAAGTAAATTTTAGATCTAGCTCAAATCTAGGAAGAGTGGAAAGCCCAAGACCTACCATCATCATTCCTAATACAGAATAAGTGCTACGCATATTATATGTAAAATCATCTAAAAATTCTGGCAATGTAAGATCTGTAAAACTAAATATACAGCCTAAAATAAATGCATTAAGTGTAGGAAGCCTTAAAACCTGTCTTATACTATCTCTCGTAGTGCTTATACTTCTTGCAGAAATATAAAATCCAACCGAAGATTCATATATACTAACCCCTACTAT